>NZ_JBNDHT010000050.1:0-41870 GCF_056755115.1 Rhizobium sp. SVR5-2C
CTGATGCAGTGGCGGCCGACGCGAAAGAAGCCTCGGGTATTGACGTGACGGCGGACGATGTGCGCGCCGTGCTGGACGAAGGGTCGTCTGGCGATGCTGCCGTCGATGCGGCTATCGACACCGGTATGCATGAGCAGTTCGCTCGCGGCTTCGAGGCCTACGCCATGGAAGGTAAGGCGCCCTCGATCGAGCTGCGCTCTGCCTTCGAGCGTTTCACCCAGTGGCTGATCCGCCTCTACAAGTCGCTGCGGAACCTGAACGTCAACATCTCGCCGGAGATAAAGACGGTCTATGACCGGCTGCTGGCCACTGACGCGGAGATCGAGGCTGCTCGCCACGATGTGTCGGACGAGATGCTGTTCGCCGCTGCTGAGGCTGCTGGTGTGTCTCCCGACGACTATCGCCAACTGGTGAAGCTTCATGAGCAGTCGATCGATGCTGCCAACCAGAAGCTTCGCCGTGAGGTCATGGCGCCGGTCCAGCGCGAAACCGAGAAGTGGTACCGTAAGGAAAAGGCTCGAGTTGGCGAAGAGGTGAGTGATCAGATCAACCGTCGGCAGGAATACCGTGCCTGGGAATGGCTGGGCAACCGCCGCTGGTTCGGTGACGATCAGCCGGAAGACATGCCGGACATGCGGCTCGATCGGAAGGCCCTTGTCGATCGCTATGGCGAGGGCATCCTGAAGACACTGCCCCGCGGCAAGTTCACGATCTATGCAAACGAAGGCGGAATGGATCCGGACGAAGTGGCGGGTTGGTTCGGCTTCGAGAGCGGTGACGCGCTGGTCAAGGCATTGGAACGCGCACAGCCGCGCCGTGAAGCGATCGAGGCCGAAACCGATCGGGTCATGCGTGAACGTCATGGCGACGTTCTGCGGGACGGTCAAGTCGAAGAGAAGGCCATTCAAGCCGTGCACAACGACAAGCGGGGGCAGTTCCTTGCCGCGGAGCTGAAGATCCTGAAAGCTCGCGCCCGAGACACCTCGCCGGACATGAGCGCATCGCAGGCGCGCGAAGCCGCTCGCCAGACCTTGAATGGGATGCAGGTCCGCGATGCCATCGCCGCCAACCGCTTCCTCACGGCTGAACGCAAGGCCGCAAACGAGGCTGTAAAGCTGGCGCGTCTGGTCGAGCGTGAGAACCTCTGGTCTCGCCAGCAGCGCCGTGATGTGCAGTCGGCCGTCAAGGATGGCTCGCTGCGCGCCGCAAACACGGCTACCGATCGCGCCAACGCTTCGACCGATCGCTACAATGACGCTGTCTCGCTCCTGGTCGAACAGAAGCGCCGGCAGCTTCTCAATCACATGCTCTATTCGGAAAGCCAGAGCATCGCCGAAGAGGTCGAGCGCGCGGAGCGTTTCGTTGCCCGCCTCGGCAAGCCATCTACCCGCAAGAACCTCGCCGGGGATTACCTAGAGGCCGTCGACGAGTTGCTGGAACGCTATGACTTCCGCAAGCTCTCGTTTAAGGCAGAGCAGCGCCGGGGCTCCCTCCTGGCCTACGTCCAGCGCATGACGGACGAGGGCAGGGAGAACGAGCTTTCGATCCCTGACGACGTCCTGCAGGATGCGCAGCGCAAGCCCTATAAGCAATTGAGCGTTGACCAGCTCCGCGGCGTCATCGACACGCTGAAGAACATCGAGCACACGGCTCGCCTCAAGCAGCGCCTTCTCGATGCCAAGCGCGAGCGTGACCTTGATGCTGTTGTCGGTGACATCTTGGCGGAGTTCGACGAGAACGTCTCGGGCTCGGCGCCGTCGCGCGCCCGGTCTGGCAGGGGTGGAGCTCGGGAGAATGTCCGCAGCTACCTCAATCTGGTCAAGAACGCTGACACGATCCTGCGCGAAATCGACGGCTTCAAGGATGGAGGCGCTGCCTACCGGCATATCAAGGCGCCGATCGACGAGGCCGTCAACGAACTGATGGTCAAGCGTCGGCAGGCGGGGCAGGACTTCGAAAAGCTCTATGACGTCTATTCGAAGGAAGAGCGCCGCTCGATGGCAACGCTTCAAAGCGTTCCGGAACTGAACGGGCAGTTCTCGAAGTGGGATCTGATTTCGCTGGCGCTGAACACCGGTAACGAGGGCAACTATCAGCGCCTGACCGATCCGCGCGTCAAAGGCTACTTCACGCCGCAGCAGATCGACGTCGCTCTCGGGCGCCTCGATGAACGCGATTGGAAGTTCGTGCAGTCGGCTTGGGACCTGATCGACAGCTACTGGCCGGACATCGAGGCCCGCGAAAAGCGGGTGACGGGCGTTGCTCCGGAGAAGATCGCGCCGCGCGAGGTCAAGACCAACTACGGTACCTTCAAGGGCGGTTACTATCCGCTGAAGTATGACGCCGAAATCTCTTCTCTTGCTCGTGATGACGATCTGAACGAGCTGGCGAAGTCGATGACCGGCGGCCGGTTCGGCAAGGCCCAGACGCGCAACGGCCACACGAAGGAACGCGCCCAGTCCTCGGGCCGCCCGGTGCTGATCGATATCGGCGTCCTGCATGGTCACATCAACCAGGTGATCCATGACCTCGCCCTGTCTGAGGTGGTGGCAAACTCCTGGCGCATCCTGCAGAACGTCGAGGTGAAGAGCGCCTTCCTCGATCATGGTCTCAAGTCGGACTTCGATAGCTTGGAGGTTTGGCTTCAGGACGTGGCAAGCGGTGAGGTGCGCAGCTCGGACTTCATGAACCGCTGGGCGCGCAAGCTGAAGTCCGGCTTCACGGTCTCGAAGCTGGCGTTCAACATTTCCACGGTCCTCTTGCAGCCGTCCGGCCTTGCCCAGTCGATTGTCGTCGTCGGGAAGAAGAACTTCCTCCTCGGCATACAGGACATGTTCCGCCGGCCGCTCTTTGGCCCCAGAAGCGCGGCAAGCGAGATCATCGCCAAGTCGCCCTTCATGCAGGAGCGTGAGACCACGTTCAACAAGGATATTTACGACATCCTTGGGGATACCAAGACGGGCCCGACGCAGAACCGCGTATCCCAGTTTACAAGCGATATTCTGGCGCCATGGGGCTTCTTCCTCATGCAGAAGGCGCAGTTCTACACCGTGGACATGCCGACGTGGCTGGCAGGCTATAGGCAGGCCACAGATCAGCGCATGAGCGACAAGGACGCTGTCGCGCATGCAGATCGCATCGTTGCCCGCGCGGCGGCTTCTGGCAACTTCGCTGACCGAACGCCGATCGAGCGCGGCACGCTGTCTCGAAGCGTCCGGCAGAACGATGTCGTTCGTCTCTTCACGGCGCTGGGCTCCTACATGTTCGCGAAATTCAACGTCGCCTACGAGAGGACGCGGCAGACCCAGTTCCGAGATCCACGGCAGGTGCTGTCGTGGACCACGGACATGGTCATGCTCTTCACCGTGGAAGCGGTGCTGGCAGCTGCCGTCCGGGGTCAATTGCCTTGGGGCGACGATGACGATGATGGCAAGGACGGATGGGGCGAGTTTCTGGCCAAGCAGACGGCAATGTCAGTGGCCGGCACGCTGCCGTTCGTCCGGGACATCGCAAGCGGTGTGCAGGGCTTCAGTGGGGGCGGTGCTTACGGCTCGATGATGGATACCATCGCGCGGCCGATCTACCAGGCTTCACAGGGCGAAGTCGACAAGGCCTTTGTCCGTTCACTCGTCGATGCTGGCGGCCTCTTCCTGCACGCGCCCTCAACTCAGATCAATCGCTTCGTTGATGCCGCTTGGCGCCAATCTGAGGGCGATGACGTGTCGCCGCTGGAATACATCATGGGAAAATCTAAATGACCATCTCTACCGAAACCAGTTCTGCTGGTCCGTACTACGGGAACAACGTCACGACGGTCTTCCCGTATGGGTTCAAGATCGTTGATGAGAAGCACCTGCGTGTTGTGTTCATCGACGCAGCAGGCAACGTCTCTGACCTTTCGCTGGATGATGGTGATTATTCCGTCACCGGTGTCGGATCTGAGGAAGGTGGCACTATCGTCAAGGCATCGGCGCTTCTGACCGGACAAACGCTGACAATCGTCCGCAATCCACCGCTGACGCAGGAAACAGAGCTTGAGAACCAAGGGCCATATAATGCGAGTGTTGTCGAGAATCGCCTTGACCTGATGGTCATGCAAGTCCAGTCGGTCAAAGAGGCGACGGACCGATCGTTCAAGGTTGAACCCGGGCAGCCGGCGCCGTCCTTGCAACTGATTGCGGCTGCTGAGGGATTTGCCTCTGCCGCCCAGCAAAGCGCTCTCGACGCCGCGGCCTCGGCCAGCGCCGCCGCCGGCCTCGAAACCACCTATCAAGGATACCTGACGACTGCCTCCGAATACGTGACCGAGTCGTCCCAGTGGTCCGCCAAGGCGCAGGACTGGGCGGTCAAGATGGATGGCTTGGTGGATGGCACCGACTATTCCGCCAAGTACTGGGCCGGTCAAGCCTACCTTCAAGGTGGCGTCCCCGTAGGCACCCTCATTCAGGTATATGGCAATGGCACGGCAGCTATTCCGGGCTACATCAAGTACGTTCCTGGCCTCGAAGTCACAAGCGCCACACCTCAGCTTCGGGCTTTCGGCTTGGCAAATGGCTGGGCGGTCAATGGCAATGGCAACCCCGTCATGCCCAACGTGGAGAGCCCGTTCCTTCGTGGATGGCGTTCAGGTCAGACTGGCAATGATGCTGGCCGTATGTTTGGCTCAGTGCAGCAAGACCAGATACAGGACCACAGACACGAGCAGGCCCTGAAAGTAAATGGCTTCGGGACCACCGTTCCGAATGCAGAGGTGACAACCAATTTGGAGGGCACCCCGACAGGGTCGGCGGATAATCACATCTCGGTCCCAAGTGCCTCTAACGCCACCACATCCAATATGATCGGTGCCGGTAAGACGCTTCCCGCTGCCGGTGGGTTGAGGGCGGGCGCGGAAACCCGCGTAGTCAACATCACAGTCACCCTTTACATCAAGGCGTATGATGCCCCTGTAGACCCGGCCCTGTTGGTGGCCGCACAGGTGGTTAGTGACTTGGCGGATGCGAGGGCCCGTATTTCCACCCTTGAGGCTAAGGGTCTAAAGTACCTCGGAGCCTTCACGGCCAGCACCCTCAATACCGACATTACAGGACTGGCGGCTGGTGTAAGGCGATTGGTACTCTTCCCCCGAGTGGCTCCATCCGTCTCAGCTGACCCAATGCTGCAACTACGCACCGCAGCAGGTCCAATTACAACCGGTTATGATATATGGCACGGTTCGATCAGCGGTGCTGGAGCGGCAGGTACAGGCAATACGGCAGGTGTATGGATGCACTATCAGGCGATCAGCGCCGCTGCATTAGCCAAAGGCAAGATTGAAATCCTCAGAGACGCCCCCGGTGGCACCTTGTGGACGATCACGGGGCAGACGAAGGTTTCGGGCGCCAACACCAACATCGCCGGCGACGTGGATATCGGGGCAGAACTTACGGGCATCCGATTTACCAACCATACGGGCACCGGCGTCCTGAACGGTACAGTGGACGTTTACGTGGAGTATTTCTGATGGGAAACACTGTAGTTTATGACGTATCAACTGGTACGTCTCACACTGAGGACGAAATACCTCAGATTGTGGTCTCGCTCGACGACATAAAAGCAAGGCTCAAGGCTAGCATCGACGGCGCCGCCGAAACCGAGCGCCTGAAACACATTACATCCGGCTCTGGCCAGGCGATGACCTACATGCAAAAGGCGGATGAGGCCGGTCGCTTCCTCGCGGCGGTTGATCCAGATCCGGCGGGCTTCCCGCTGCTATCTGCCGAGATCGGCATCACTGCCCCCACGATTGCCGAAGTGGCCTCCATCGTAAACGCCAATTTTGCTCAGTGGCAACAGCTCGGTGCAGCAATCGAGAAGGCACGGCTCGGCACGAAGGCGGCCATCGACGCGGCAACGACCGTCGAAAATGCGCAGGCCGCGGCTGACGCAATCGTGTGGCCGTAAATTGGATCTGCCTGATGGCGGAGACCCGGCAGAGAGTCTGGGCTGCTACCGGGTCTCCTTTTGCCGCAGGGAGGAATGTGCGGCGCGACAATGTAGATGGGGCGCACGTCGATTCGTGCCATCGAAATGAACCGGTAAGGATAACGACCGGTTAAGATCCACCGGACGCGTCTCTGTCCGACACACGCCGAAGGAACATCCGCCGGGTGCTTTCGCGCGCCTGGTCGCCGCAAATCAACAACGTCGGAACTAAGTCAATAACTTACGCGTGGCGTTCACAAGCCATTCTAAAAAGTTGAAGCGTTCCGGCAATCCGACTTGCCGTCTTCCTTTATTGGTCAAGACGGCAAAATCTAAATCATCCCATCCGCGAAGATCGATCTTGAGCAAGCCTTGCTTTTCGGCTTCTTTCACAATCTCCAAATCGTTCTTTTCGTAACAGGTGACGTTTAGTACGCCACCCGCATCGGCAGCGCGCTTAATCAATATCTGCACGTCCATAATCTCTACCACTGGTTTAGGCGTCTCTTTCCAGGACGTTTAGCGAAGTGTGAAGCTGCGCCAGTTTGACAGCCGGGCCTTCGCAAGCACGGTCTGCGCCTCGCGGCCGAAAAATAGCGTAATGAAAATCAAAGCGATTGTGAAGAAATCCCAGAACATTCACGCACCTTATAATTGAGAGAAAGCGCCGACCAACTAGGCGCTGAAGATCTACCTCCCATATCAGGCGCAATATTGCCGGACATCGTAAGATACTGGGATGACTTGCCACTCTTCACGAACACCGTCTGCCTAACCCCAACACAATCTGGAGCCTCCCATGGATCGTGCGAAGTTCTTCGCGACGGTGCTTGAGGTGGAGACCCGGCATAGGGCTGGGGCCTTACCGGGTCTCCATGGCGCGCCGGGTCAGCCACCGGCGCAGCACATTCAATGCTGCGTCGGACGTCGATACACACAGCTTTAGGAAAAGGCGAGAACTGGTGCAGCCACAATGACCAGGGCAATAATCGAGGCTGCTGCCAGTTTAATTCTGCGGATACGCCGGGTACGCACACCAGTCCAGTCATAGACCATATCGAAGATCCTCATGATCATCGGGCACAAGCGGGAATCGACTTCCGGCATTGTGCTCACGCCAAGTCACCTGTTGCAAGTGGGACCGCCTATCGCGCCGGTGGCTTGCCTGAACCTTTCGACAACAATCTGGAGCTCAACAATGCAGGTCATCGACCCCGCAAACGAATTCGCACGTTCTCTCGCCAAGGTGCTTATCATCGAAGGCGGATATTCCAACAATCCGAAGGATCCCGGCGGCGCAACGATGAAGGGCGTGACGCAACGGGTCTATGACGAGTATCGCCGCTCGCATGGTCTGCCGCTCATGCCGGTCAAGAACATCAGCAATTCCGAGCTGGAAGCGATCTACCGCAAGAAATACTGGGATGAAATCAAGGGCGATAAGCTGGCGCCTGGCGTCTCCTGTGTCGTCTTTGATGGTTCGGTGCATTCCGGCGTTGCGCAGTCGGTCAAATGGCTGCAGCGCGCGCTCCAGGCGATGGGCCTCTATCAGGGTCTCATAGACGGCATTCTCGGGCAGGGGACGCTTCTGGCGCTCGGTGGCGTCAACGACAACGACAGCCTGATCGCGCGCATCCTTGATCGCCGCATGGGCTTCCTCAGGGCGTTGAAGACATGGAAGACGTTCGGCAAGGGCTGGACGGCCCGCGTCAACGGCGTGCGCGCTGTTGGTCAAGCCTGGGCTACCGGCTCAGTCGGTCCAGAGATCGAGTATGTCGCCGGCGGCGAAGCCAAGGCTCTGATCTCCGATGCCAAGCCCGCTCCGGTGCTGGCAATTGCGGACGCGACGACGGGCGGCGGCATTGGCTCCGGCACGCTCGCCGGCACGCTGCAGCAGGCCCAGGATCAGTTGACGCCGCTCAGCACCAGTAGCGAATTCATCGGCAAGCTTGTCGCGGGACTGATCATTGCCAGCGCCGTGCTCACGATCGGCGGTCTTGCCTACCGCTGGTATGCGAAGCGCAAGAAGGACGAGCTGCAGGACGCTCTCGATTTGAAGGTGGCGGTCAATGCTCAAGCTGCTGCCTGAATGGCTCAAGATCGGCGCGGGAGCGGCGTTGGGCGCTCTCGTCGCCATTTACCCCGCAATCCTCGTCGGGCGCTCTGAAGGACGCCAGCAGGCCGCGACACAAGCGCTCGAAGCCGCGGTCAAACGCTTCGCCGAAAAAGGAAAGATCAATGGTCAAGTCTCTTCTCTTGATGCTGCCGCTCTGTGCAATGATTTCGGGCTGCCAGACAGCGACAAAGCCGACTGCATGCGCCGGGTTCGAGAAGCTTCAGCCAAGCCTCGAGACGTCGGTCTTCATCCTCGAGACTGATCGGCCGTTTGCCAACCAGGTGGCATCACACAATCGCTTCGGCGCCTCTCAGGGCTGCTGGTAGCGAGGGCCCGGCCTCCTCGTAAGGCCGAGCCCTCCTGTTGCCGCCTCGAAGCTTAGCGAGCACGGCGGCGGCGAAATAGTCGATCGGCTTTCGCCGGTCAAGCACGCATAGAGCATTTGAAGGGCAGGGGCGGGGCAGGAATGAACGGAGACACCATGCACATCGAAGTCGAGAAGCCGAAGATTAATCCGGCGCATTTCATCGCCATCATAGGCGCCGCTCTCGTCAACGCTTTCATCATCGGCGGGGTATGGGTCAGTCTCAATCGAGACATCGCCGATATCCAAAACGCTCAGCAGCGGACACAGAAGGTTCTCGACGACACCCAGCAGCAGGTATCGCAAATACCGCCCCTGTCATTCCAGGTAACGAGAGCGCTTGAGGCAACGGCTGAAAACAAGAAGGGGATCGAGGCGGCAAACGCGCGCGTCGATCGCGTCGTAGAATCGCTCGGGGGAAAACTCGACACTGCAATCGAGAGCATCAACAAGGTCGCGACCCGCGTTGAGGTGTTGAGCAGTAAGCTCGATGATGCTCAGGAGCGAGCGAACAAGACCATGTTCAGGACGCCGATCGTCCGGCCTTAGCCGATAAAACCGAACAGCCTCACCAAGCTCCCGATGACGCCGGCAATGGCACCGAGCATAGCGAGCGCCATCACCGGCCATAGCCACCAGTCGGGCCCGCTCGACCGTTAGCATGCATAAACTTCGCCACAGCAAACAATGCTTGCTAAATGAGAAGCAAGCATGCAAGCTTCTTTGCAGTAAGCATCGGAGATTCGCTGTGGCAGACATTACTGACGACGAGACCCCCCAGAGCAAAGGGGGCAAGGCGAGGGCTGAAAGCCTTAATGAGAAGGAGCGAAGCCGCATAGCCCGAGAAGCGGCGGAGAAAAGGTGGGGGAAGGATGCGCCGAAGGCAGCATTCGGGTCGCCAGACAATCCAATCAAAATCGCCGATATCGAGGTTCCCTGCTACGTTCTCGACGACGGACGTAGAGTGATCACCACCAATGGCATGCTCGATACCTTCAAAATGGCCCGGGGAGGGGCCATGGTGAAGGGTATGAATCGTTTGGAGCTTTTTGTATCGAGAGATCGCATAAAGCCCTATGTTTCCAATGAGTTGCACGAGCGAATCCGTAACCCGATTTTGTTCCGAATTGGAAGAACAACGGCTTACGGATTCGACTCCGATACGTTGATAGATATTGCGGAAGCGGTCATCCGCGCTGATAATGCCGGAAGTCTTCAGAAGCAGCAAACGCAGATTGCTTTCCAGTGCAGGGTAATAACGTCGAGTCTTACCCGCATTGGCCTTATTGCCCTCATTGACGAGGCAACTGGGTACCAATTACGCCGCGACAGCGACGAACTGCAAACAATCCTGACGGCCTACCTCCTGCCCGAGCACCGTCCGTGGATGCGAACGATTCCCGACGAATTTACCTCAGAAATTTATAGGGTTTATGGGTGGAAGAGGCAGTCAAATAATCGAGGGCCGCGTTACGCTGGAAAGCTTATTCGGCAACTTATTTATGAGAGGATGCCGAAGCCAGTCCTTCCGAAGTTGGACGAAGTGAACCCCACTAACAAGAACTATCAACGGAAACATCGCCACCACCAATTTTTGACCGAGAAGCAAGGATTGGACACATTCCGAACCCAGGTCATTACAGTGATGACGCTCCTTCGGATATCTCGGCACAAGGCCGATTTTAAGAGGCACTTGGAGGCCTATTTCGGCTCTCAAATGTCGTTTGATTTTGAGCATGAGGAGGCGTGAAACCCATCCGTCACCAGTCAGGCCCGCGCGGCTCTCCCTGATCTTCCGGCATCAAGTGCTGACTCCCTCCGCTTGATCGGCCTTATCGCGCCTGCGGCGTATGGTTTTTGATTTCCTTCGGAACTTCGCGGGAGCAGGCTAGTTTAGATAATTCCCATCCGCCAGCTCGGTGACGACGTTCATCCTTTCCCCACAGTCAGGACGTGAGCGAGTCAATGATCGGTGATACCATGGACACGCAGGCCAAAATCAGCAAAGAGGCGCTTCAGGCATCCATCGACCGCCTTGCACCATTCCACCATGCCATTGATCTACCCTACGGACTGAGCACCTTTGTGGCGGCCGCTTCTCGTCAAGATCGGGAACGGACGCGAATGCAAACACTCCTTGATCATGCATGGGCAAGCACGATGTCGGCCTGCGGGGGAAGTTTGGAGGGCAAACGAGTACTCGACATCGCCTGCAACTGCGGCGGATTTGCTGTCCACGCCGCTAAAGCAGGAGCGAAACAGGTCCTCGGGATTGATACTGAACCTCACTACATCGAACAGGCGAATTTCGTGAAAGAGGCCCTATCTCTCAATAATCTGAGGTTTGAGCGACTCGATCTGATGGAACTCGACCCGGCCAAACACGGGACGTTTGATCTCGTCTTGTTTTTCGGCATTCTCTACCACCTGGAAAATCCGATTATGGCCGTAAAGCGCATCTCGGCCGTCACCAAACAAGTTATTGTGGTTGACACTTCCCTCATGAAGGTGCCGGTTATAAATCGAGTTCTGGATCGCTGGCCGATGTGGCATATGCGTAGGGTGGCAAGCGTTGGTCCTGATGCAAAAAACATCACGACCGCACGCTGGCGCCCAGCGGACTTCTGTCAGTTTTCCCCTAATGCCGCCGCCGTCACAAGCCTGCTGGAATATACTGGATTTGCCGATATCGTTCGTCTCAAACCAACGGCAAGCGGGCTTGAAAGGCGCTACTACGATGGCCGGCGTGCAACCTTCATTGGCATTAAAACTCGCCCCGAGTTGGCTCCGGCGTGATCAAGCGCACCAGTCATTTCTATGCCGGGGCCGCCATTCTCGAGCGAAGCCATCCCGCAACAGGGTCTTGCCGATTTCTTCACCATTGGCCCGGTAGATATTCACCAGCGGCCGGTGAGAAGGTGTTGCGTCCACTGCGCCGCTCCATTCCACCCGCAAGCCCTTTTCAGCCAAAAGCTCTTTCAGCCTTCCCTTGGCGATTAACGCCAGCTTCCGTTCCTTGATGCACTTTGGGTGCGATCCGATCTCCGGCGTATCGATGCCCGAGACGAACGGAACACCTTCCCCCAGCAGCCGCATATTCTGACCACTCGGCAGGCACTTCACCGTATCGCCGTCGATCGCCGTCAGCGAGGCGCATACAAGCAGTTCAGCAATCATTGCTGTGCTCCATGAGCCGGGAGCCCGCGATAGTTCAGCGGCTGATGCTTCCGGCAATACCAGAGTGTGATTGCGCTGCTTTCCTCGAAGCCGTAGCAGCCCCATTCCGTGGAGCGGATGCCGTCGGCATCTTCTATTCTCGTGCCCTCGTGAACGGTTGATTGCGTACTGAGAGGAAAGGGCTATTATCATGAGGTCGGGAGTCAACTATATGGGCGCTTCCGGTAGAGAGCCAAAAGCTCCCGCCCCAAGCACCGGAGAACGGTTATGTCCCTTCCTGCGAATTATAAACACAACGGACAATTCTCGCCTTATGATTTGGCAAGCCTAAGAAACGAATTCGATTCGTTGGATGAAGTTCGACGCGATGATCTTCAGAGAACTAGGGCTGGGCAAACCCATCGGGTAGCAGCTGCTCTAATTCGATCGGCAAACCAAGCCAGAGCCGCCAAGACGTCTTATTTGAAAGAGCTACGCCTTGCCGAGCAGTCTGCGCAAATTGTCAAGCCGATGAGATGACCAAGCGCGGCTTCGGCCGCGAATATTCGCTACACTCAATATTTCCGACGGTGCGGCGGTCCACGTTCGGGCACTTTGCTAGTGGTGCCGCCTCATTCCGCTGCCCGTACGCGAGAGTTTGCCGTCGTACTATGGGTCCGTTCCCAGTTCACCATGTAATCACGAGTCAACGGGACGGCGTCTGCCCGCTTGGCAAGCTGAATCTGAAACACCATCATCGAGCGAAAGCGGAAGCCGATCTCGCACAGAACGAGATAGAATTCCCACATGCGACAGAACCGCTCGTCATAGAGTGTCGCAATGCGCTGACGGTTCGCCATGAAGCGTTCACGCCAGTGGCGGAGGGTTTCCGCGTAGTGCAGGCGCAGGATTTCGACGTCCGTGACAACAAGGCCCGCACGCTCTACGGAGGCGAAGACCTCGGAGAGCGACGGAATATCCGCTCCGGGGAAAATGTACTTGCGAATGAATGGATTGATCGGAGCAGGCGCATCGGAATAGCCGATCGAATGCAGCAGCGCGACGCCGTCGGAGGTCAGGAAATCGCCAAGCCTAGCAAAGAACTCGTCGTAATTCTTCTTGCCTACATGCTCGAACATGCCGACCGAAACCACCCGATCATATTGACCAGGTTCCTCACGATAATCACGCAGACAAAAGCGTACGCGGTCGGCGAGGCCCGCAGCGATAGCGCGCGCGTCCGAAACCTTGTGCTGCTCGACGCTCAACGTGAGGCCGGTGACGTCAGCGCCCGTCTCCTTGGCCAGGTACAAACCGAGGCCGCCCCAGCCAGAACCGATATCAAGTATCTTAAGGTCCGGTCGGTCGAGGAGCAGCTTTGAGGCGATGTGTCGTTTTTTATTCTCCTGCGCCGCCTCGAGATCATCGTCCGCGCTCGTGAAGTAGGCGCAGGAATACTGGCGGTCTTTATCGAGGAAGAGCTCGTAGAGCTGGCCGGACAGGTCATAATGATGGGCGACGTTGCGCCGTGCGCGATCGATCGGGTTATATTGCTTCAGCCGACGCACGATACGGGACAACAGCGAGAACCAAGCCATCTGCTCGAAGTTGCGATAGTTTTTGGCAGCGATTTCGAGAAAGTCGAAAAGCGTTCCCTTCTCGATGGTCAGCAAGCCATCCATGTAGGCCTTCCCTATGGACAGTTCGGGGTTCAGAGCCAACGTATAGTCAAGATGGCGAGCGCCGAGCCGGATCGTACAGTGAGGTGAAGTGCCGTCTCCATAGTTGTGAACCTTGCCCGCCCCATCGATCAACCGAACACTGCCAGTCCGGACGATTGATTTCAGGATTGCAGGAAACAGCATGCGCAAGTCCTCAGCTCTGACCTCGACTGAAAGGCTCAGGCGCACCTCCTTGCATGATCGAACGTCGTGGCGACGAGCAACAATGCGCCGAAAGATTCCGTTTACAGCGATCAAACGTTGCGGATCATCCTTCGAATGACTGCGATTTTCAAGTCCGCCGGCCCTGTGGGACCGTAACCACGTAGCCATGGCTGTCGAACAAGCGCTTCAATTGCCCATCGCAGCGCACCGCCATCGGCAGTCAGCGATGCAGAAACCAGTAGTTCAGCCATCATTCGCGCGTGGCTCCTGCCAGCATCGCCAATTGCTCGGGCTCTCGCACACCTTGCCGGTATAGCTCGATGATGATTGCAGCCAGGCGCGTCACCGCCTCCTTGTCCTTCTCGATGCCGTGATCGCGGCTGAGCGCCTTCAGCACGTCGTTGCAGATGCGGAGGTCTTCGGACGTGAGCGGCTCGTCGCGGCGGTTCTTTTGCGGTGTATCGGTCATGTGCGATAGATACGCCGGCCGCTGAGCGCCGCCAAGGAACTATGGGCAATCGCCCACAAGTTAAGCCGGGCCGGGAAATTGTGCAAATTCGCAGAGTTTCCCGCTCGTGCCGGTTGAGAGAGGCTTAGTCCTCCAAAAATCGGAGGACTACAATTATCGCACCGCGCGGCAATTTATTCCTCCGTCGTGCTCATTTCGATCAACGGAGAGACTTAGGCTCTGGCGCCGCCTTCTTTGCCTTTTTGCGCGGCGGCACCTTGGCCTTAACCTTTGCTATTTTCTCTGCCGAAGCCTTTTTTCGAGCCGGGAGAACCATGTTGTTGTAGATGAAATCCTCAAGCGTATCCATGAGCGCATCAAGGTCGCTTACCTTAGGCCGCCAACCTCGATGCGCAGACGCGCTACCGGCATCAACGAGGATATCGATATGATCCTTCTCTGACTCCTTGATCAGACCGTTTTTAACGAGATCTTCGACCTTCTGCTCGAAGCGCTTGTTTGAGTTTATACCGAGGATCTCTGCAGCAATATCAAACGAAGTTCTCATGCCTATGGAGGCAAGCACTTTTAGGTCGTGATCAAGCGCGCCGTAGAGCTCCAGCATCGACGCATCAAGCGCGGAGGTTTCCTTCAGATCGGTTTCGACTGATCCGCTTTGAAACCATTCAGGGCGTTCTCGTTTGGATTTCGCTGGCCAGCTTCCGATCGTCTCGACGTGAGTTGTTATTACCTCGCCTCGATAGTCATACTCTTGGTAGTACTCCTCAGAGTTCGTGCTGACAGATTGTGCAAAGACGTGATCGCAACCGCAGCACGTCAGCAGATACCAGTCGCAGTACCACTGATAATTTTCATCACCACCCTGTTCGGGGTAATGCCCATGTATTTCGCAATTGCGATCCCCCCGGCACTTCGAACAATAGGCCTTAATTCTCTGGCCAATACGACTTTCACTCATTCAAGATCGTCTTTCCAAAGATCGCCGCCCGCTTCTGCCGTGGGAGCACGATGAGCACGCCCATGATCTGAAGGGCGTTTGCCAAAGCTGCCGTGTCCGTTGTGGGTGCAACCTGCCAGAGCATGTTGCATGTTGCAATCCATGTTGCATGGATTCGCCGTGGCCCAATTGAAATGCCCGGAAATCAAGGGGAACAGCTTGCAACACGCTGCGACATGAAAAGAGCGAATTTACCCGCTGTCTTTCAATCTAACCGTTTGAACTTGTTGAAGAAATTGATTGGCTGGGGAACCTGGATTCGAACCAAGATCGACGGAGTCAGAGTCCGCTGTTCTACCATTGAACTATTCCCCAGCAGGTGCGGCCGGCGAAGCGGTTGCGCTGGTGTGCGGCGCTTATAAACAAAAGCCGCGAGAATGCAAATACCTGTTTCCAAAAAATTTCCGCGCCGTGAACAGTCGAGGTTGGCGGGTGCAATTTCAGAAATTCAAAAAGAATTTGGTGATTTGAACGGGCGCTGGTATTCTCGCGGCAACGCAAAACTAGTGAGCGCCTGCTGCATACCGTCATGGACTTGCGCGGCGCGTGGAAAACGAACGTGGAAGACCCCGAAGGCGGCGCAAAGCCGCAATTTGACGGGGCGTCGGCGGCAGCGCGAAGGGATGGTAAGAAGTCCCGGCGCCGCAAGGGCAAACGAGGCGGCCAATCCCGCAACGTGGCTCATGCTGCTTGGCAGGCTCCTTCTGGCACATCCGGAGAGGCTGCGCGCGCCATAGAAGTTGCGGCCGAAAATCCGGCCCGCAAGCGCAAACGTCGTCGCCGTGGCAACGGCGGGCAGCAGCATGGCGGGGCTTCCGCAACGATCCAGCAGCGTGAGAAACCGGCTTCGGCCGATCTGGCGGCGCATGCGGGCGAAGAGGCTTCGTCCAGCCGCCGCAACCGGCGCAAGCATCGCGGAAAGCGCGGCATTCAAGGACGTCCTCTGGCGCCCGGCAAGGCTGTCGGTCAGCCGGCGATCGTTCCACAGCCAACCGCCGCCAGAGCTGCCGGCATAGCGCCGGTTCCGGGCATCGCGCGCGCCAATGGGAGTGCCGAGGCTCAGGCCGGCGACGCCTACAGACGCGCCAGCCAGTTTCCGGCTCGCGGACGCGATCGCGCGCTGGATAACCCGTGGCCGGACGAGCTCTATGCCGCGCTCGATCTAGGCACCAATAATTGCCGTCTGCTGATTGCGCAGCCGACCCGGCCGGGACAGTTCCGCGTCGTCGACGCCTTTTCGCGTATCGTCCGCCTCGGCGAGGGGCTTGCCGCAAGCGGCCGCCTCTCGGACGAGGCGATGGATCGCGCCATTGACGCGCTGCGCGTCTGCGCCGGGAAGCTCAAGAACCGTGAAATCCGCCGCATGCGTCTGATCGCCACCGAAGCCTGCCGCCAGGCCGCAAACGGCGAGGCGTTCCTCGAGCGCGTGGTTGCCGAAACCGGGCTCGAACTCGAGATCATCGACCGCGAAACGGAAGCGCGCCTTGCCGTATCCGGCTGCTCGTCACTTGTCGGACGTGAAGCCCGTTCCGTCGTGCTTTTCGATATCGGCGGCGGCTCGTCGGAAATCGCCGTGATCCGCATTGGCGAGAATCGCTTCAGCCGCCTTGCCAACCACATCACCCACTGGACCTCGCTACCGGTCGGAGTCGTTACGCTTTCCGAGCGGCATGGCGGACAGCATGTGACTCCCGAAAGCTTCGAGGGCATGGTGTCGGAAGTGGCGGACATGCTTGCAAGCTTCAGTTGCCCTGAAATCGAAATCGCACAATCCGGTGATTTTCACCTGATCGGCACGTCGGGCACGGTAACGACGCTCGCCGGCGTCCACCTCGACCTGCCTCGCTACGACCGCCGCAAGGTGGATGGCATTTGGCTCTCGGATGACGAGGTTTCGGCCATGCAGGCGAAACTCCTCTCCTGGGACTTTGCAAGCCGCGCCGCCAACCCTTGCATCGGGCCTGATCGCGCCGATCTGGTGCTGGCCGGCTGCGCCATCTTGGAGGCGATCCGACGCCGCTGGCCGAGCCCGCGCATGCGCGTTGCCGATCGCGGCTTGAGGGAAGGCCTGTTGACCGACATGATGGCGGACGACGGAGTCTGGCGGCGTCATCGAAACCGCCGCGGCCAGCGCGCAAGGTAGGGAAGAATGACTAAGGCACCGATCGCCGGCAACCGCACCGGCCGCAAGCTAGGCCAGCGCGTCAAGAACAAGAAGATGAAGGCGTCATCGCGCCAGTGGCTGCAGCGCCACATCAACGATCCCTATGTGCAGCGAGCGCAGCTCGAAGGTTATCGCGCCCGCGCGGCTTTCAAGCTGCTGGAGATCGATGAGAAGTACAATATTCTGAAGGGTGCCCGCCGCATCATCGATCTTGGTGCTGCTCCGGGCAGCTGGTCGCAGATTGCCGCGAAAGTGACGGGATCGACGGACGAGGACATCCGCGTCGCGGCGATCGACTTCCTGGAGATGACCCAGCTTCCGGGCGTCAAGGTATTGCAGCTCGATTTCCTGGATCCTGAAGCACCCGCGAAACTCATGGAGGCCGTCGGAGGCACGCCGGACCTGGTGATTTCAGACATGGCAGCGCCCACGACGGGTCATCACCGCACCGATCATTTGCGGACGATGCATCTCTGCGAGGTCGCCGCGCATTTCGCCGTCGAGGTTCTGGGCGAGGGCGGCCATTTTCTTGCAAAGACGTTTCAGGGCGGCACCGAACGCGAATTGCTCAACATGCTGAAGCAGCATTTCCGCCAGGTCGTGCACGTGAAGCCCGCCTCATCACGCGCGGAATCGGTCGAGATGTTCCTGCTGGCGAAGGGGTTCAAGGGCCGCAAGCCGGACGCTGACGCCATGGAAGCTTGATCTTTCCGGTCATCTGGGGCGATTATGACGGTCCCAGGACCGGAATGCCATTGACCATGCTTCTCTATGTGACCCTCGGAACCAATGACATCGAGCAGGCGCGGCGCTTCTATGATGCCGTCCTGCCGGTGCTCGGCTATCGCTGCCAGCGCCTGTCGAACGAGGAAATCGGCTACTCCGCGGATAGGGATACGCGCTGCCGCCTATGGGTGGTCACGCCCTTCAACCGCCGGCGGGCGTCGAATGGCAACGGTACGATGGTGGCACTCTCGGCCGAAAGCCGGGCTGATGTCGATGCCTTCCATGCGGCGGCGATGGCAGCTGGAGGCGCCGACGAGGGCAAACCAGGCCTGCGGCCGTTCCACGCGAGTTTCTACGCCGCCTATATTCGCGATCTCGACGGCAACAAGCTCAGCGCCGTTTGCGAAAAGCCGGAATAGGAAGGCTATTTGACTGCCTGCTCCTCGGCCTCGATGACCTCCGGATCGAGCCGCTTGGCGCGGTGTCCTGAAACCACGGCGCCGGCGTTCTTGTCCATGCGGACGAAGGGGATCATCGCCAACACCGTTAATCCGGCAATGACGTAGAAAGCCAGGTGGAAATCGGCGACCTGCAGTGCTTCGCCGCGGAGATAGATCGACGTCTCGAGGATGGTTGCCGCGACGGCGACGCCGAGCGCAAGGCTGACCTGCTGCATCACCGAACTCAACGACGTGGCCTGGCTTGCCTCCTTGTCGTCTATTTCCGCGAAGGCGAGCGCATTCACGCCAGTGAACATGAAGGAGCGGGAGAACCCGCCGATCAGCAGCACGCCGATGATGACGAGGTGTGACGTCTCCGGCGTGAAGAGGCCGGTGATGATGGTCACGACAGTCGTCACCACGCCCGCGCCGAGCAGTGTCGATCGAAAGCCGATGGCTCTGTACACGCGCCGCGCCATGAATTTTGTCGTTATTGCACCGATCGCGCCCGAGAAGGTGATGAGGCCGGACTGAAAGGGCGTGAGTCCGAAGCCGAGCTGCAGCATCAGCGGCGTCAGGAAGGGCATGGCACCCACGCAGATGCGGAAAAGCATGCCGCCGCCTGTCGAGGCGCGGAAGGTCGGATTCTTGAAGAGGTCGAGATTGAGGATCGGTGTCGGATAACGTCTGGCGTGGCGCACGTAGAGCAGGCCGCAGATCAGGCCGATCACTGTCGCCGAAATGCCGATGACCGGCGGCAAAGCGGGAAGGCTGACGACCGACAGGCCAAAGACGACGCCGGCCGCAGCAAGGGCTGTCAGCACGAAGCCGATAATATCGAGCTTCGGCGGGGCGGTTGCTTCAACCTCCGGCAGAAAGATCGTCGCGAGCCACACGCCGATCACGCCGACCGGTACGTTGATGAGGAAAATCCAATGCCAGCTGAAATAGGTGGTGATGAAGCCGCCGAGCGGCGGCCCGGCAAGCGGTCCGACCAGGGCCGGGATCGTCAGCAACGCCATTGCCGACACCAGATCGCTCTTCTGTGTCGTGCGCACCATCACCAACCGGGCGACCGGCGTCATCATCGCGCCGCCCATGCCCTGCAGGAAGCGGGCGAAGACGAATTCGATGAGGCTGGAGGAGAAGGCGCAGAAGAGCGAACCAACGACGAAGACGCAGATTGCCAGCCGGAAGATGCGCTTGGCGCCGAACCGGTCCGCCATCCAGCCGCTGACCGGAATGAAGACCGCAAGCGACACCATGTAGGAGGTCAGCGCCAGCTTCAGCGTGATCGGCCCGACATGCAGGTCGTTGGCAATCGCCGGCAGGGCGGTCGCGATCACGGTGGAGTCCATCTGCTCCATAAAGAGCGCGACGGCCAGAATCAGCGGAACGATGCGGTTCATAGGCGAAAGCCCTGGTGGATCTTGGAGGAGGCTTGGGAGGTCCCCTGCTCTGTAGTCTCCCCTGCGGTCGCTGCCAACCCCTGAAGTTGTCGTGTTTACACGTTTTTATCACGTATGCGTGAGACGGCTTGCGCGACAACCGCTCCTTTCAAAATTCGCATATGTTCACCCGGCCGGACGGTGTCTCCGGCGAACGAGCCAAAGGCGTCAGCGCGGCGACGCACCGCGCTATTGGAGGATGGATATGGCAGCTTCATTGGGGATGAAGCGGCGCACGCTAATCGTGGCAGGCATTGGCCTGCTTGCGGCGCCTGCTATTTTAAGAGCAACGGCTTCAACAGCCGCAAGCAGAGAGACAAGTAATATGAGTGCAATGATGCTGCCCGAGATCAACCAGTTCAAGCTCGGCTCTTTCAAGATTACCGCGATCAGGGACGGCGGCAACGTCCTGGACAAGCCTTTCGAAACTTTTGGTACCAATCAGGATCCGGAGACGGTCAAGAAGCTGCTTACCGACAATTTCCTGCCGACCGAGAAATTCGTGAACAGTTATTCGCCGGCACTGATCGATACCGGCTCCGACGTCATCCTGGTCGATACCGGTTTCGGCCCCGCCGGCCGCGAACGAGGCCTCGGCAAACTCCAGGATGGACTGAAGGCTGCAGGTTATGCGGCAGATGACGTTACCGTCGTCGCACTCACCCACCTGCATGGCGATCATATCGGTGGTTTGATGGAAAACGGCGCTCCTGCCTTCAAGAATGCACGCTACGTGGCGGGCCAGGCGGAATATGACTTCTGGTCCAGCAAGGCCCGCGAAGGCACGCCGGCCGAAGGCGGCCACAAGGCAGTGCTCGCCAATGTCGTGCCTCTGGCCGACAAGACCACGTTCATCAAGGATGGAGATCCAGTCGCCGGCGGCATCACGGCGGTGCTGGCGCCAGGCCACACACCGGGCCACATGGTTTTCCATGCCGAATCGGAGGGTAAGCGGATCGTCCTCACCGGCGACACTGCGAACCACTATATCCTGTCGCTGCTGCATCCCGAATGGGAGGTGCGCTTCGATATGGACAAGGCGCAGGCCGCCGCCTCGCGCAAGAAGGTCTTCGACATGATCGCGACCGACAAGATCGCTTTCCTTGGTTACCACATGCCGTTTCCGGCGGTGGGCTTTGCGGAGAAGGAAGGGACGGGCTATCGGTTCGTGCCGAAGACCTATCAGTTCGACATCTGAGCCTGGCGCATAGCGGCCATCACGCGCCCGGCCGGTAAGCCGGGCGTTTTGCTATTCACTTCCTGTCATAGACGTGTTACCAGCCCTCGCCAACTTCCAAAGCAATCCTTGCATACCGCCGGGGCGGACGATTCGTTCCGGGAGGGTTTGCATTTTCTTACCTGAAGGAAATTGGCCATGGCTCGCATCATTGAAACGCCAACCGGATTGGATGCACTCACGTTCGACGACGTGCTCCTGCAGCCCGGTCATTCCGAGGTTCTGCCCGGCCAGACGAGTGTCGCCACGCGCATCGCGACCGACTTCGAACTGAACATCCCGATCATCTCCGCAGCGATGGATACCGTGACCGAGGGCCGTCTGGCGATCGCCATGGCGCAGGCAGGCGGCCTTGGCGTCATCCACAAGAACTTCACACCCGCCGAGCAGGCGGAGCAGGTTCGTCAGGTCAAGAAGTTCGAAAGCGGCATGGTCGTCAATCCGGTGACGATCGGTCCGGAGGCAACGCTCGCCGATGCGCTGGCGCTGATGAAGATGCACGGCATCTCCGGCATCCCAGTTGTCGAGAAGTCCGGTCGCCTCGTCGGCATCCTCACCAACCGCGACGTCCGCTTCGCCTCCGATCCCACACAGAAGATCTACGAGTTGATGACCCGCGAAAACCTCGTGACGGTCAAGGAGAGCGTCGATCAGCAGGAAGCCAAGCGCCTGCTGCATGCGCACCGCATCGAGAAGCTGCTGGTCGTCGATGGCGAGGGCCGTTGCGTCGGTCTGATCACCGTCAAGGACATCGAGAAGGCGCAGCTGAACCCGAACGCTTCCAAGGACGCGCAGGGCCGCCTGCGGGCCGCCGCCGCTGTCGGCGTCGGTGACGATGGCTTCGAGCGCGCCGAACGGCTGATCGATGCAGGCGTCGACCTGCTCGTCGTCGACACCGCTCACGGTCATTCGGCTCGCGTTCTGGAAGCCGTCGCCCGCGTCAAGAAGCTCTCCAATTCCGTTCGCATCATGGCCGGCAACGTCGCAACGGCTGAAGGTACCAAGGCGCTAATCGATTCCGGTGCGGATGCCGTCAAGGTCGGTATCGGCCCGGGTTCGATATGCACGACGCGCGTCGTTGCTGGGGTCGGCGTTCCGCAGCTCGCCGCGATCATGTCCGCCGTCGAAGCGGCGAAGGCGCAGGATATTCCGGTCATCGCTGACGGCGGCATAAAATTTTCGGGTGACGTCGCAAAGGCAATCGCGTCGGGCGCTTCCGCCGTCATGGTCGGCTCACTGCTTGCCGGTACCGATGAGAGCCCGGGCGAAGTCTATCTCTACCAGGGCCGCTCGTTCAAAGCCTATCGCGGCATGGGCTCCGTCGGCGCCATGGCGCGCGGCTCCGCAGACCGCTACTTCCAGGCGGAAGTCCGTGACACGCTGAAGCTTGTGCCGGAAGGCATCGAGGGTCAGGTGCCGTACAAGGGGCCGGTCTCCGGCGTGCTGCACCAGCTCGCGGGCGGCCTGAAAGCGGCTATGGGCTATGTCGGCGGCAAGGACATCAAGGAGTTTCAGGAGCGCGCCACCTTCGTGCGCATCTCCGGCGCCGGCCTTCGCGAAAGCCATCCACATGACGTGACGATCACGCGCGAAAGCCCGAACTACCCGGGCGTCGGCGTCTGATCATGCTGGCGGGCAGCCGGATACCGTCTTGGGTCATCGGGCTGCTTGCCATTCTTTCTGCCGCCGCGCTGGCATGGACGGCCTTCGGCTACGCCCTGCCGTTCCAGCAGGAAACCGGGCGGCCAATGCTCGACACCTATTTCTCCGGCTACGACTATCCTGCGGTCGTCGCCATGCAGAAGCTGTTGAGCGAGAACGATGTCGCCCGCGGGCTGCTGTTTAGCATGTATCGCGGCCCGGAGCTCGTGCTGCCGGCGCTGGTGACTATGCTACTTTGGGCGATTCTCCTGAAGCTTCAGCCGGACCGCAGCTATTCCGGCAAGCCGATGCATCCCGTTTTGCGCAAGGCAATTTACGCTCTACCGCTCATCTACGGCATTGCGGACTATGCCGAGAATATCTCCAGTCTCGTTGCTTTCGGCGACGGCGGAGGCGCAGCGTCTGCCGCCGCGTTGCTGCCCTGGATGACCAAGTTGAAATTCGCAGCGCTCGCCGTCTCGGCAATCATCATCGTTCGTTCTTTGCTCATACGTCCCGGTCCGGACAGCGACGGTCCACAATAGGCTGGAAAGCGCCGGTATTTTCCTCTACTGCTTTGAAAATATGAGAGAAGTTGCGAGGGAAACCATATGACCGGCTATGAAATGTTCTGGCCAATTATTGCCCACGTCGGCCTGGTCTATGTCCTCTATATGCTGCTCAGCCTCCGCCGCCGGCAGATGGTGCAGGCGGGCAAGGCCAAGGCGTCCGACTACCGCGAAAACCGCAGCGAGCCATCGGAGAGCCTTGTCGTTAGGAACAGCATCGCCAACCAGCTCGAGCTGCCGGTTCTCTTTTATGTCTGCTGCGTCCTGCTTTACATCACCGAAGCGGACAACTTGCTTGCCGTCGCCCTTGCCTGGATTTTCGTCGCGCTTCGCTATCTGCATGCATTCATCCATGTCACGACCAACAACATGCGATACCGAAGCCCGCTCTTTGCCGCGGGTTACGTGGTGCTTGCCGCCATGTGGGTGTGGCTCGCAGTCTGGATGATTTTTCCAAACGGCTGATGGGTCATCGCGCCGGTAACGCGGTTTTGTTCCTGCGTTACCGGGCCATGGCTTATCTTGCCTTCCATAATCAATGAAGGGGAAAGAGGAGGTTCACATGGATAAACCGCAAATCACGCAGGCCATGATCGATGCGTATGATGAATACACGCATCTGACGCTCGACCGCCGCAGTTTCATGGACAAGCTGACGAAGCTTGCAGGCTCGGCGAGTGCCGCGGCCCTCATCGCCCCGATGCTCGCCGCAAACAAGGCGAGCGCGGAAATGATTGCCGCCAACGACGACCGGCTAAAGGCGCAGGATGTTACCTATCCCGGCAGCAGCGGCGAGATGAAAGGCTATCTTGTCGAGCCCAAGGATGCGTCGGGCAAGCTCGGCGCGGTGATCGTGATCCACGAAAATCGTGGCCTCAATCCGCATATTCGGGATGTTGCCCGCCGCATGGCGCTGGAAGGCTTCATCGCGCTTGCGCCAGATTTCCTGTCGCCGCAGGGAGGTACCCCGGAAAACGAGGATCAGGCACGCGAGATGTTTGGCAAGCTTGATGCGGCGACGACCGTCGCGAATGCCGAGGCGAGCGTCAAATATCTGAAGACGCTGCCTCTCTCAAACGGCAATGTCGGCGCCATCGGCTTTTGCTGGGGCGGTGGCCTCGTGAACAATCTTGCGACGAAATCGCCGGAGCTGAAGGCCGCCGTTGCCTATTACGGTGCGCAACCCAAGGCGGAAGAAGTGCCGAACATCAAGGCGGCGCTGATGCTGCACTATGCCGGTCTCGACGAGCGCATCAACGCCGGCATCGACGCCTACAAGAAGGCGCTGCAGGATAACGGCAAGGACGTCCAGGTCTTCGTCTATGACGGCGTCAACCATGCCTTCAACAACGACACGTCTGCGGCACGCTACGACAAGAAAGCGGCGGACCTCGCCTGGAGCCGCACCGTCGAATTCCTGAAGAAGAACCTCGGCTGATCAGGCGGCGGCGTCGCGTGCAATGGCGGAGGCGGCAATGACCGCCTCGGCCAGAGCCTCCATCTCCTTGGCTCGATGGCTGCTGCGCCGCCATGCGAGGCCGATCTCGCGTGCCGGCTGCGGCTCGGCGAAAGGCACGATGCGGATCGAGTTGCGGCTCGTCTCGGTGGCGATCGCCATTTCCGGGACGAGCGTCATGCCCATGTCGTGCGACACCATCTGCAGGAGCGTTGCCATCGACGTGGCGCCAAAGTTGACGAGACTGCGCTTGCCGGCGCTGCAGACGGCAAGCGCCTGATCGCGCAGGCAATGGCCTTCTTCCAGAAGCAGCAGGCGGTCGACATTCACCTCGTTTTCGGTGAGCGGCGACAGCAGCACGCTCTCGCCATTCTCGGCAACCGCCATATAGAAGCGGTCGGTAAAGAGCGACCGCGTCTGGATGCCTTCGACGTCGAGCGGCAGCGCGGCAATGACCGCATCGAGCTTGCCTGTTGTAAGATCGGCCATGAGCCGGTCGGTCACTGCCTCTTTGAGCTCCACCTCCACGGACGGATAGGTCCGGCGCAGATGCGGGATGAACTGCGGTACGAGATAGGGCGCGACAGTCGGAATAATGCCGATGCGGATCAACCCTGCCAGCAGGCCGTCGCCCGTCCTGGCTGTTTGCTCCAGCAAATCGACCTGATGCAGGATGGCACGCACATGAAGCAGCACGTCCTGTCCTTTGTGCGTAAGTATTGTGCTCGTGCGCATCCGCTCGAAGAGCTTGGCGCCCAGATATTCCTCCATTTCCATGATCTGCGCCGAAAGCGCCGGTTGGCTGATGTGGACCAGTTCCGCCGCCCGCCGGAAATGGCCGGTGGTGGCGAGGGCGTCGAAATAGCGCATCTGCCGCAGTGTCAGCATGATAAGTTTTTCCGATTGTGATCCTCACTAAATACGATTGGAAATTATCAATGGTCAATGGGAGAACAAAGCCGCTGGAACCCAATGAGTGTTCAAGAACCTATTTCAATGGAGAATTTCATGTCCGATCGCCCACGCTTGACGACAACGGCCGGCGCCCCGGTTCCCTCGAACCAGTATTCGCTGACGGCCGGCCCCCGCGGCCCCATCCTGCTCGAAGACTACCAGCTGATGGAAAAGATCGCCCATCACAACCGCGAACGCATTCCGGAACGCATCGTCCACGCCAAGGGCTGGGGTGCCTACGGTGAGCTGCATATTACCGAGGACCTCTCCAAGTACACGATCGCCAAGGCATTGCAGAAGGGTAAGGTCACGCCGATGCTGGCCCGCTTCTCGACGGTTGCCGGCGAACTCGGTGCGGCCGACCATGAACGCGACGTTCGCGGCTTCTCCCTGAAGTTCTACACGGAGGAAGGCAACTGGGACCTGGTTGGCAACAACACGCCGGTCTTCTTCATCCGCGACCCGATGAAGTTCGCCGACTTCATCCACACCCAGAAGCGTCATCCGAAGACCAACCTGCGCTCGGCAACCGCCATGTGGGATTGGTGGTCGCTGTCGCCGGAATCGCTACACCAGGTCACCATCCTGATGTCGGATCGCGGCCTGCCGATCGATCCGATGCACATGAACGGCTATGGCTCGCACACCTACTCGCTGTGGAATGACAGAGGCGAGCGTTATTGGGTGAAGTTCCACTTCAAGACCCAGCAGGGCCACAAGTTCTTCACCAACGAGGAAGCCGAAACTCTGATCGGCAAGACTCGCGAGGGCTATCAGGAAGCGCTTTTCGGCGGCATCGAGAGGGGTGAGTTCCCGCGTTGGACCGTCCAGCTGCAGATCATGCCCGAACTCGAAGCCGACAAATGTCCCTTCGACCCCTTCGACCTGACCAAGGTCTGGCCGCATTCGATGTATCCCTGCATCGACGTCGGTTATTTCGAGCTGAACCGTAATGCTGAAAACTACTTCGCCGAGATCGAGCAGGCGGCTTTCTCACCGTCCAATAAGGTTCCCGGCGTCGGCTACTCGCCGGACCGCGTGCTGCAGGGCCGTCTCTTTGCCTATGCCGACGCGCACCGCTACCGGCTCGGTACTCACTATGAGGCGCTGCCGGTCAACGCGCCGAAGTGCCCGGTTCACAACTACGTCAAGGACGGCGCGATGAACTTCTTCGGAGGTATCACGTCGGGCAATCCGGACGCTTACTACGAGCCGAACTCGGTCGCTGGTTCGCCGGTCGAAGTGCCGACCGTCGCCGAGCCGCCGCTCAGGATTACGGGTGACGCGTCCCGCTACAATCATCGTGAAGGCAACGACGATTACATCCAGCCGCGTGCGCTCTTCAATCTGTTCGATGCCGGCCAGAAGGCCCGCCTCTTCTCCAACATCGCGGCTGCGATGGGCGGCGTACCGGGTGAAATCGTCGAGCGCCAGCTCGCACATTTCAAGCTCGTGCATGCCGATTACGAGGCCGGAGTTCGTGCCGCTCTCGAAAAGCAGCATGGCTACAAGATCGATTCGATCAGTGCGCAGCCGGCGGCAGCAGAGTAGCTGATCCACAGTTTTGAAAACCAAAATTGGGGCTTATAGCCCCGATTTCCTTGGGCTTCTCGAGTCCGTTAAAATGCGAGCGTTTCCATTTACGCCGCATGAAGACGTGCATGCCATATCGCTCGGAATGCGCCGGTCTGAGGCACGTGCGCCAAAGATAATACATGGGAGCGATATGAGCGAGCAGGGTAAGGATCGCATCGGCCTTCGCCGGAAGCCGAAGCAGGAACGCAGCATCCAAAGACTTGATCTGATACTTGCCGCCGCCGCAGACCTGATCGCCAGAAAGGGCGTCAGCGCCATGCGCATGACGGAGCTGGCTGCCGCTGCCAAGGTGCCGATCGGCTCGGTCTACCAGTACTTCCCGGAAAAGGCCGCGATCGTCAAAGCCCTTTTCGACCGCCATGCGACCGCCGTCCAGGCGAAGACCGCTGGCATGTTCGCCGATGTCAAATCTTTCGATGAGGCACTGGAGCTGATCTCGGCCATGATCGACTGGTATTATTGCGAATACCGCAATGACGCCACCTATCTTGGCGTCTGGATGGGAACGGAAACCGACCAGGACCTTCTGCGGCTCAACATCGAACACAGCAATCGCGTGGCCGAAATCTTCCATGATGCGATAAAGCGCATCGCACCCGAGATACCTGAAACCGACATGCGGGCTCGCACCTATCTTTTCAGCCACCTGATCGGCGCATCGGTCCGCCTCGCGGTCAACAGCGAAGAGCAACTGGCGCAACGGATGCTGGCCGAATGGAAGCGCGTCATCCGCGCTTCGCTGTTCGCGACGGCGGCCTGACGCTTACCAGCTTGGCACCATATTGGCGGCCCTCAGGCGCGGATACTGCCGTGCGTAGGCCGACTTCCCATCCGCATCCAGATGGTCGTCAACCACCGCGGGCGTGATGTTGTCGAGGCAGGCGGTGATATGCGCCGTAATCGCATTCATCAGCGAGAGCGATACGCCCGGACGCTTCATGATGCCGATCTGAACCGGTGGCAGGGCAGGAAAGCCGTCAGCCTGGCTCAGCACCTTCATGCCGGTCCGCAAGGCCGATTCTGGCATCACCGAAACGGCCATGCCGGCGAGCACGGCAGAGGCAACCACGGTACACGACCAGCTCGTGAACAGGATCTGGTACTCGCGGCCGACCGCATCCAGCGCCGAGCAGGCAAGCTGCCGCCACTGGCAATCGCGGCGGCCCACGGCAAGCGGCACCGGCGCGTCGTCGCGGATGGGGTGGTTGGCGGAGCCGACCCAGCAGAGCGGCTCGGTTCTGACAACATCCGACATCCGCTCGCGCGGGTTATGCGTCACCAACGCGATATCGAGCTCGCCCTTGTGCATCCGTTCGGCCAGATCGGGCGAAGGCTCGCAGACGATGTAGAGCTCGACATTTGGATGGGTCTTGGCGAAACGGCCGATGATTTCCGGCATGTAGCGGTCGGCGTAGTCATCCGGCGTGCCAATGCGCAGCGTTCCCTCGAGACGATTGTCGTCGAAGGCGGCGATCGCCTCGTTGTTCAGGCGGATGATCCGGCGGGCGTAATTCAAAAGCTTCTCGCCCTCGACCGTCAGCCGGTTGCCACGGCCGTCCTTGATGAAGAGCTGCTTGCCGATCCGCTCTTCCAGACGCCGCATCTGCATGGAGACGGCGGATTGCGTCTTGTAGACGCGATCGGCGGCCTTGGTGAAGCTGCCGGAATCGACGATGGCGATGAAGGTCTGCAACTGGTCAATATCGAGGGGCGCGGACATGGGCTCACCTATAACGATCTCTGATAATAATCATTAGAAACATTCGTTGGACTGATCAATAGCCGTTTGGCATCTTCTAGATGCAAATCAAACATAGTGAAGAACAGACACCTTGCCTGTCCTTCAAAGGTTCAGCCTTTCTCTTTCCGCTCGACCTCGCGGGAGGGGTGGGTTGTTGCGCCCGAAAGAAAGGAGAGTTCGATGCGCATGATTGATCAGACAGTAGAACTCGACTGTGCCAAGCAGCCCGTGACGTTTTCCCAGCGTTTCGGCGGAGCCCTTGTGCCGCTGGCAGCTCTCTTTCGCGCATTCTGCAACCGCAGAGCGATCAATGGCTTGAGCGACCTCGACGATTATCAATTACGGGATATCGGCCTGACGCGGGCCGATATCACCGCGGCAATGGTAACGTCGACCTTCTTCGAGGACCCGTCGGCACATCTGACGAACTCGGCGCGCCGCCGCTGGCGTCTCGCGATATTCCGCTCCTATGCAGATTAGGAGCGGACTGTTTTCCCCGCAGGGTGATAACCAATAGCCCTGCCGCCTAACCCGGTGACCGGCTCTCCCAGCCGTCTCCGGGTTTTTTTATGGGCTCGGAGAGGGAGGCGTGCGTTTTGGCATGTAGGTCTCGAAGATCGCTTCCATGCTTTTCTGGTAACCCTTCTGCACCTCGAGCCCGCTGTCGAACATGGTATTGAGCATGTTCAGATAGCTTTCCGCTTGCTCCTTCGCTTCTTCCTTCGGAGCTTCCAGCGCCTTCTTGGCAGGTTCCGGTGGCTTTTGCGCCGCCGGCTGCGCGAGGCCCGTCATCATTTCCTGAAAGGCCTTGGCGAAGGGATTGTCAAAGAAGGGATTGACGGAAGGCTCCTTGGTCTCCTTGGGTTGCGGCTTCGGCGTGCTGAACATCATCTGCATCGCCTGCATGAACGGATTGTCGAAGATGTTTGGCTCGGCTGCGGCTTTCGGCTTCGGCGCGAAGCCTGTACTTTCCAACCAGTTCTGGATCATTTCGCCCATCGGCGTATTGGCGAAAGGATTGGCGGTCTGGGCCATCTGTCCGGTCGTTTGCTTGAAGATTCCGCCCATCAGCGTGTCGGCCATCACCGGTAGCATCTGTTTGTAGATTTCCTGGCCGATGCCGGTCATCTGCGCGGCCTGCGCGGCAACGGCGCGGGACACCTCTTTCGAGCCGAAAAGCTGGCCGAGGATATTGTTGCCGTCCGAGATGCCCTGCGGCGTGAAGGCCTTGCTCATATCCTCGAAATATTTGGCGTAGTTGCCGGAAGCGACCGCCTGCATCAGGGCCATGAAGTCGTACGGATTGCCGGTGGTACGCTTCAGGCCGGCGGAAAAGGCGGGCGTCAGCGCCGCCATCGCCTTGGCCGCCTGCTCTTGGGCAAGATTGAACTGCTTGGAAACAGCCTCCATCGCCGCGCCATTCTGCGCCTGCATCATCATGTCGAAGAGTGGCAGCATGACAGTCCTTCCCCCATGAGCAGTGCTTATGATTCACCACTATAAACGGAAAATGGACTGCGCAAATGAATTTAGTAGGTCCTGGCCCTAATACTGATATTCCGCGAAGACCGGCTCGACTGAGCCGTTCCAGCGGCCGTGATAGAGCGCCAGCAGGTCCTCGGCGAGCGTCGCCTTTTTCGCCATCACCTCGTCCAGCGGCGATAGGAAGATGCTCTCGTCCTGGCCTTCCTTGTTCAAGCGGTTGCGCGCCTTGAGACCGGCCTTGGAAATCCCGATGACCTCACGGGCGACTTCGTAGAGGGCATGGCCGCGGAACGTGGCGTTCAGGCCGGCCGCCGGAACAGCCTCCCGAAGCGCGTTGACTTCGGCGAATGTCCAATCCTTCGTGAGTTGGTCGGCGGCATCAAGTGCGGCATCGTCGTAGAGCAGGCCGACCCAGAAGGCGGGCAGGGCGCAGATGCGGCGCCATGGGCCACCGTCGGCACCACGCATCTCGAGGAAGCGTTTCAGGCGTACATCCGGGAAGAGCGTCGAAAGATGGTTCGTCCAGTCGCCCATCGTCGGCTCCCAGGCGGCAATCTCGCCCTTCAGCGCACCGTTCATGAACTGGCGGAACGTGACATGCGTACAGTCATGATAGCGGCCGTCGCGGACGATGAAATACATCGGCACATCAAGTGCCCATTCCATATAGTGATGGAAGCCGAAGTCGTCGCGGAAGGTGAAGTCGAGAAGCCCGGAGCGACGGTTGTCGGTGTCGCGCCAGATGTCGCCACGCCAGGAAAGCAGGCCATTTGGTTTGCCTTCGGTAAAGGGCGAGGAGGCAAAGAGCGCCGTTGCCAGCGACTGAAGCTTCATCGACACGCGCATCTTCTTCTGCATGTCGGCTTCCGAGGAAAAGTCGAGGTTCACCTGGATCGTGCAGGTGCGGTACATCATGTCGAGACCCTTGGTTCCGACCTTCGGCATGTAACGGGTCATGATGTCGTAGCGGGATTTCGGCATGCGCGGCGTCTCGGCCAGCGTCCATTTCGGGCTGCCGCCGATGCCGAGGAAGCCAATGCCCATCGGCTCGGCAATTTCGCGTACCGTCGCCAGGTGCGAATTGGATTCCCGGCAGGTCTCATGGATGGTTTCCACCGGCGCGCCCGATAGCTCGAACTGGCCGCCCGGCTCGATTGAGATCGCACCCATGCCGTGCTGGTCGGCGAGCCCGATGATATTGTCCCCATCCATGATCGGATCCCAGCCATTCTTTGTCTGAAGGGCCTTCAGAAGGGCTGAAATGCTGGCTTCGCCGAAATAGGGAACGGGGCTGTTGTCGGCACGGAAAAAGGCGAATTTCTCGTGCTCGGTGCCGATGCGGAAGCTGTCCTTCGGCTTGCTCCCCGCAGCCATATAGGCGGTCAGCTCCTGAACCGAAGAGATGGGCGTCTGGTCGGTAGTATCGCGAGCCATTCAGTGTAACCTGTATACTGGGGAACGCCCGGCGGGCCGGGACAATTGGAAGGGTGATTAGCGCCGCTCTCAGGTATGTTACAAGTGAAATTCTTTCAACGACGCATCAAAAAAATAGCGGGTTATTTCGCTGGAGGCTGATTGGAAGGTTAATTCCAGTCGCCGATCGCCGCCTGGATCACGGCCATGGCCGCTACCGCAGCAGTGTCGGCACGCAAAATTCGCGGCCCAAGAGGTATTGCCGTGACGAAATCGAGGCTCCGCAGCCGCGCGCGCTCCTCTTCCGAAAAACCGCCTTCCGGCCCCACGAGAAGAGCAAGTCTCCTTTCTTCGATCTTGGAGAGCAGCGGCAGCGGATTTTGCCCGGCGTCCCCCTCGTCGCAATAGATGAGCCGCCGGTCTTGCGGCCAAGCTTCCAGCAGATCGAAAAGCTTCATCGGTTCTGCGACATCAGGAATGCCGAGGATGCCGCACTGCTCGGCCGCTTCGACCACATTGGCCCTCAGCTTGTCGAGGTTGGTGATTTTGCCCTGGACATGCTGAGTCATCACCGGCTGCAGCAGACCTGCGCCCATTTCGACCGCCTTCTGCACCAGATAGTCCAAGCGGCCGACCTTCAGCGGCGCAAAAAGATAGTGCAGATCGGACGGCGCCGGCTGCGGCCGCGTCTCTTCGGTCGGGGTCAACTGAATGCGCTTGCGGCTCGGAAAGGAAAGCCTCGCCTTCCATTCTCCGTCGCGGCCGTTGAAGACCAGGATCTCGGCGCCATCAGTCATGCGCAGGACATTGGCGAGATAGTTGAACTGGTCGGGATTGGCCTCGATGGCAGCGCCCATCGACAAGGAAGCATCGACGAAAAGCCGCTGCATGCGGAAATTGGCGCGCATCTCAAAAGACCCCGGTCAAACGAAGAGGGCGAACATAACCAAATAAACCATCGCCGCAAGCGCAGCGGACGCCGGCACGGTGATGATCCAGGCGGCAACAATGGTCATGAAGTGCGAGCGTCGCACCAGATAGCGGCGGCGTCTCTCATGTACGTTCGGATCTTCCGGCTCGTCGATTGCCCAGGTTTCTGCCTTGCGGCGCATGAATTTGACGCGGCGCCTGGAATTGCGGGTGTACCATTCGCGGAAGAAACCGACGCCGAAGACCGAACCCACCGCGATGTGCGTCGTGCTGACGGGCAGGCCGAGCCAGGATGCGACGATAACCGTGAAGGCTGTCGACAGCGCAACGCAATAGGCGCGCATCGGGTTGAGCTTGGTGATCTGGTCACCGACGAGCCGAATGAGGCGCGGACCGAAGAGAAGCAGGCCGACGGAAATGCCGAACGCGCCGATCAGCATCACCCAGAGCGGCGGCGCGGTCCCGGTTGCCAGCGCCGTTGACGAATGCACAATGGCTGAAAGCGGTCCGACGGCGTTCGAGACATCGTTTGCGCCATGGGCGAAGGACAACAGGGCCGCCGAGCCGATCAGCGGAAATTTGAACAGGATCCGAAGTGAGCTGTTGCGGTTTTCGAGATCTCTTGATTGCCGAGCGACGATCGGCTTCGCCGCCAGCCAGGCGACGAGGCCCGCCAGCAGCCCCAACGCCAGAATCGTCAGTGACGAAAACCGCCGCGACGGCGCCAGCTGCAAGACCATGTAGGCTGTAAAGCCGCCCGCCATCATGGCAATCAGCACCGGAACCCAGCGCCGCGCTGCAGCGATCTTATCGTCTTGATAAATGATGAATGTCTTGATGAAAAAGAGCAGGCTGCCTGCGATCGCGCCGCCGATCAGTGGCGACGTCACCCAGCTTGACGTAATCTCAAGCATGACCCGCCAGTTGACGGGGTCCGGTCCGACGGCGGCAATTCCGGCTCCGATCACGGCGCCGACGATCGCGTGCGTGGTCGAAACCGGCGCGTTCAGCCAGGTCGCGAGGTTGATCCAGAGCGCAGCCGCCATCAACGCCGCCATCATGATCCACGCGAGTAGTCCTCCGGGCACGTGCACCGCATCCACAATGCTGGACGAGATCGTCCGGACCACCGCTCCGCCGGCAATCGTCGCACCGAGAACTTCGAAGATGGCCGCGATGACAAGTGCCTGCGTCATCGTTATGGCGCGCGCGCCGACAGCGGCGCCGACGTTGTTCGTCACATCGTTCGCGCCGATGTTCATGGCCATGTATGCCGCGAGTGCGGTGGCGGCGATGATGAGAACCGCGCTCGGACGCTCGAAGACGTAGACGCCCGCAAACAGCATCGCCAGTCCGAGGAAGATCAGGCCGAGGCCGGGTCCGACCAGCTTTCGAGAGACAAACTTCGCCGCGTCCTCGACGTGGGTGAATTTGTCGAGGTCCTTATCAAGCGTTCGTTTGGTCAGGACGGGGATTCGATCGGGCATGCTTTTCCTAGGACTGGCGCCTGCTTAGCGCCGTTAATCCTAGTTGCGCAAGATGGCAGGAATCATGCTGCCGGAATTTGCTTCGGCGAGTCTGCCTGCAGTTTCTCGGTTATTCTGCGCTTGAAGAGCAGAAAGAGCTTCCGAAGCTCCGGCTCATTGACGCGCGCCGCCGCTTCGTCGCAGGAAACCCACTCCGCTTTGCGCTCGCCCTTTTCCTTGAAATTCTTGACGATCTCGGAGACTTCGAGAACATGGACCTGAACCTTGCAGATCACTTTCAGTCCGTCCTTCAGAGCCTTCGGATAAGTGTAGGAGCCGAGCGGTTCGTTCTCTATCTTGCCGCGAACGCCTGCTTCCTCATAGGCTTCCCGGGCGGCAACTTCGTGCGAACACTTGCCGTTCATCGGCCAGCCCTTGGGGATGACCCAGCGGCCGGTATCACGGCTCGTCATCACCAGAACCTCAACCGCATTGGTCTTCTTCTTCACCCGGTAACAGAGCGCACCATATTGCAGTCGCGGCGGGCGCCGAAACATCAGTTGCACGTCAGAAGCCAGTCGGGAAAGAAGCGTCAATTCGCGGGCCACCTTCTAAAGTTTGTCTCCAGAATCATAATTACGAACCACTAATATAAGCGCTGCATGGAAAACTTGCACCGCTCGAAAGTGCACAGCCAACATTTGCTATGGATTCGCTGCCGCTCTGCTTCGAACTCCGCCAGATCGTGTTCTGATTGCGACTATGCACACCTGTTCAATATGCTCTCGGCTTGTGTCACGTTCAATGGCGCGATCAATTGCTCCACGAATTTATTTAGGGAATTGGAATCATGCGCCTGCCTCCTCTCAACGCGATCCGCGCCTTCGAAGCCGTTTGCCGCCAGGGAAGCGTTTTGCAGGCCAGCGAAGAACTCGGGGTCGTGCGCGGCGCGGTGCGTCAGCAGATCACGACGCTGGAGAACTATTTCGGCGAGAAGCTGTTCTTGCGCGAGGGGCGGCGGCTCGTCCCGACTGCAAAGGGGCGGGCGCTTGCAGAGGCCGCCGGCGCGGCACTCTCGATCTTGCAGCGGGCTACCGCAGAGCTTGAGGGCGGACCACGGCGCAAGATACGCATCGGCGTACCGTCTGCTTTCGGAATATGGTGGTTGATGCCGCGTGCCGGTGACTTGCAGAACGCGCTTGGGCCTGATGAGATCGACATCGTGCCGATGAACGTCGCCGAACCGCTCTTGCTCCATCCAGAGCTCGACGCCGTCATCATGGGCGGAGAATACCGGCCTTCGGCGGGCGTTACGGCCGTCAAGTTCATGGAGGACGAATTTGGCCCCGTCGCCACGCCGGCGCTGGCCGCCGGTGTTTCGGAAAGCCCGGCACGTATGGCGGAGGCGGCGGTACTCGTCAGTCGCAGCGTGCCGAGGCTGTGGGACGAGTGGTTTGTAGAAAGCGGCACGCCGCCGGTCACGTTCGCCCGCCGGCAGGAATACGAGGATATGCTGCTGGCGCTCAGTGCGGCCCGTTCGGGCCTTGGCATCGTGCTCGCGCCGCGCGCTTCGATCGAAGATGATCTCGCACGAAATGTCCTCGTCGCTCCCTTCGGATTTGTCAGGAGGCCATCGGGCTACAGATTCTGCTGCAGGATCACCGATGCGGAGAGACCATCTTTCCAGGCCCTTCGCGAGTGGCTGCTTCGCTCCGGCGGCCTCAAACAATAGGGTAGTTTTTCTGCCCTAACGTCAAATTTATCTCCATGGATTGCCGGCCGCGCCGTCGCTATGACTTACGAAAACTCCAGGGAGCGCGCGATGGAAAAGACGGCAACCCGCATCGATTGGATCGGCAGCAGCTGCCGGCTGCTTAAGGCGACGGCCACGGAATTTGCCGAGACGCGGCCCTTCGAAGGTCTGTCGATCGGCACCGGTATCCATCTGGAGCCGAAGACCGTGGCATTGCTGATGACGCTTCGTGCCGGCGGCGCGAACCTCATATGCACCGGCAACCTGAACAGCACGCAGCCTTCGACCGTCGAATACCTGCGCTCCCAAGGCATCAAGGTCTTCGCCACGCAGACCACCGACCCGGTCGCGCATCATGACAGCCTCGAGGCGGTCGTCGGTGAAAGGCCGGACCTGCTGCTCGACAACGGTGGCGACCTTTTCGCCATCGCCGCGGAAAGGGCCTACCCGAACCTGCGCGGTGGAACCGAGGAAACGACATCCGGCCGCACCCGGCTGCTGCCGATGCGCGAGCGGTTGAACATGCCAATCCTCGTCATCAACGACAGCCCAATCAAGCAGTTTGCGGAAAACAGGCACGCCGTCGGGCAGAGCCTGTTCGAGAGCTACATGCGCTTCACCAACCGGTCGACGAACGGCAAGCGCGTCACCGTTTTCGGTTACGGCGCGTGCGGCAAGGGCACTGCTGCCTGCTTCCGCAACGCCTTCTCGACCGTCAGCGTGGTGGATCTGGATTCGGTTACGACGCTGGAGGCCCATCTCGACGGTTTCGTGACACCGCTCAGGGAAGATGCGATCCGCTCGGCCGATGTGCTCGTCACGGTCACCGGCTTTCCGAATATCATCACGGCTGCCGACCTCCCGCTCATCAAGGACGGCGCCATTCTCATGAACGGCGGCCATTTTCCGCTGGAGATCGATGTTGCAGCGTTCCGCGCGCATCCTGATCTCGTTCGGATCGACCGTTATGAAGCTGACTTCATCGAAACGCTGCATCTGAAGGACGGCCGTTCATTTCATATCCTCGGCGGCGGCCATATGGCGAACCTCGCCGGTCCGCGGCCGCTCGGCAATTCGGTCGAGTCGATGGACCTCGGCTTCACCTTGCAGGCGCGCTGCCTCGAGCGTGTCGCCAAAGGCGGCGTCGGACCAGAAGCCTGCGTCGTGCCGGTGCCGAGGGATATCGACCAGATGGTGGCAAGCGCCTATCTCGCGCTTGCGCGCTAAAGTTCCCAGTACGGAATCGGACCGTAGAGCTCAGCCAGATAGTCGATGAAGAGGCGCACCTTGGCGGGCAGGAACTGCCGGCTGGGATACACTGCCGAGAGTGCCAGGTTGCGCGAGCCCTCATAGGCGGGCAGCACCTGGACGAGCTTGCCGCTCTTGAGTTCTTCGCCGATATCCCAGGTGGAGCGCAGTGCAATGCCGAGCCCTGCGATAACTGTCTCGCGAATTACCTCGCTGGAATTGGTCACGAGCATGCCCTCCGGCCGCAGGCTCATCGCGCCCTCCGGCCCTTCGAGACGCCAGATATCGTTGTTGTGCGCCGGCAGGCAGCGGTGGCTCTTCAGATCCTCGATGCTCTTCGGCATCCCATGCACTTCGATATAGGACGGCGCGGCGCAAAGCAGTCGCCGGACTTTCGCGAGCTTTCTGGCGACGAGGCTGGAATCGGTCAGCTCCGCGATGCGGATCGCCAGATCGAAGCCGCCGCCAACGATATCGCTTAATTCGTCCGTGAGTACGAGATTGATCGCAAGCTCCGGATGCGCGTCCATGAACGCTTTAAGGTGCGGCGCGACATGCATGCGGCCGAACGAGGTCGGAACCGAAATCTTCAGAGTGCCGTGCATCTGCGCCGAGCTTCCCGAAATATAATGCTCTGCTTCTTCCAGGCCGGCGAGAATGCCAAGGACGCGATCGTAAAAGCCCTGGCCAGCCTCGGTCAACGAAATCTGCCGCGTCGTGCGTTGCAGGAGACGTGTGCCGAGCCTGTCCTCCAGCCGCTTGATGCGCTTCGAGATGACTGCCGGAGAAAAACCCAGCATACGCCCGGCAAGCGACATGCTGCCGGCCGAAACGACCTTGGCAAATATTTCGAGATCGCCCAGATTGGTCATATTGGTTTTTTACTTTTGCCCCTTTTTGCATAAATGCTTAGCATTTGCGCCGGTTTCGGGAAAGTGCTAAGCCGGTAAGGGCCGGTTGTCGTGGAGGACGCGCTGGTCTCGCCGCCATTTTTGGGAGGAAACGCGCCATGTCTGACGCCATCTCGTTTCTCGCGCCGCGCGCCGATGTGCTGGCCCGCCGCAGCCAGATCATCGGCGATCTCGCCGACCTGCTGCCGCCGGAATGTCTCGTCCACGAACCGCGCGAACTGGTGCCGTTCGAGACCGACGCTTTCATCGCCTATCGCCGTCTTCCCCTTGCCGTTGCGTTGCCGCGCAGCACGGCCGACGTCGCGGCTGTGATGAAGTATTGCCACCGCTACGGCATCCCGGTGGTGCCGCGTGGCGCAGGCACCTCGCTCTCCGGCGGCGCGATCCCGCAGGAAGACGCGGTTGTTCTCGGCCTGTCGAAGATGAACCGCATTCTGGACATCGATTTTCCGAACCGTGCGGCCGTCGTCCAGGCGGGTGTCACGAACCTCAACATCTCCGAAGCCGTTGCCGCGGACGGTTTTTTCTATGCGCCCGATCCAAGCTCGCAGCTGGCCTGCACGATCGGCGGCAATATCGGCATGAATTCCGGCGGCGCGCACTGCCTGAAGTACGGCGTCACCACCAACAATTTGCTCGGCGTGAAGATGGTGCTGACGGACGGAACCGTGATCGAGCTCGGCGGCAAGGCGCTGGACGCGGCAGGCTACGACCTGTTGGGTCTCGTCTGCGGCCATGAAGGCCAGCTTGGCATCGTCACCGAGGCGACAGTGCGGCTGATCGCCAAGCCCGAGGGCGCCCGGCCGGTGCTTTTCGGCTTCGAAAGTTCCGAGGAGGCCGGTTCCTGCGTCGCCGATATCATCGCGGCAGGCATTATCCCGGTCGCCATCGAGTTCATGGATAAGCCGGCGATCGAGATATGCGAGGCGTTTGCTCACGCCGGTTATCCGCTTGATGTCGGCGCGCTGCTGATCGTCGAGGTCGAAGGCTCGGAAGCCGAGATGGACGAGACCTTGAAAAGCATCGTCGAGATCGCCCGCCGGCATGGCGTCAAGACCGTTCGCGAGTGCCAGTCGGCGACCGAGGCAGCGCAGATCTGGAAGGGCCGCAAATCCGCCTTCGGCGCCACGGGCAGGGTCGCGGACTATATCTGCATGGACGGCACGGTGCCGCTCAGCCAGCTTTCCTATGTTCTGAAGAAGACTTCGGAAATTGTCGATCACTATGGCCTGCGCGTCGCAAACGTCTTTCATGCCGGAGACGGCAATATGCATCCGTTGATCCTGTTCAACGCCAACGATCCGGAAGATGCAGCGCGGGCGGAGGCTGCGGGCAACGAAATCCTGAAGCTCTGCGTCGACGCCGGCGGCTGCCTTACCGGCGAACATGGCGTTGGCATCGAGAAGCGTGATCTGATGCGGCATCAGTTTTCGGAAGCCGACCTCGCCCAACAGATGGCAGTGCGCGCCGCCTTCGATCCCGGCTGGCTGCTCAATCCATCCAAGGTCTTCCCGCTTGATGGGCGCAGCGCTGCATGATCGATTTTCTGCCGGAGACCGAAGAGGCGGCGGCCTCGATCATTCGCGAACACGCGGCCACGGGCAGGCCGCTTGCCATCTGCGGCGGCAACACCCGCTCCGGTTTCGGCAATGCCGTGGAAGCGGAGGGCTGGCTGCGTTCGGTCGGTTTGACCGGGATCGTCTCGTACAACCCCGGCGAAATGGTCATGACGGCGCGCGCCGGAACGCCGGTTTCGGCAGTCGAAGCGGCGTTGGCGGAGAATGGCCAGATGATGGCTTTCGAGCCGATGGATCACCGTCCGGTCATGGGCACTTCGGGCGAGCCGACCATCGGCGGCGTCTTTGCCGCCAACGTTTCCGGTCCTCGCCGGTTCATTGTGGGGGCGGCGCGCGATAGCCTGCTCGGCATTCGTTTCGTCAACGGCAAGGGCGAAATCGTCAAGGCGGGTGGAAGGGTGATGAAGAACGTCACCGGCCTTGATCTCGTCAAGCTCCTGGCTGGTTCGCACGGCACGCTCGGCCTTCTGACGGAGGTCACCTTTCGCGTACCGCCGCGGCCGAAGGCGGAGGAGACGGTGGTCATCTCCGGCCTCAACGACGCAGAAGCGGCCGATGCAATGGCTGTCGCGATGGCGCAGCCCGTCGACGTCTCGGGTGCCGCGCATTTGCCGATGACCGTCTCCTGGAAGTTTCTCGACAGCACGCTCTCTGAAGGCGAGGCAACCTGTCTGCGCATCGAAGGCCTGCACGGTTCTGTCGACGCCCGGGCAACCAAGCTTGCTGCGGCTATGACGGCGTTCGGACCTGTCACGCGCTTGGAGCACGGCGAGAGTGTCCGCCTCTGGAGAGATATCCGCGATGTCGCTCCCTATGCCGATGGAACAATGCGTCCGGTCTGGCGCGTCTCCGTCGCCCCGAGCATCGGCCATCAGCTCGTCGCCGCACTGCGCCTCGAAGCTGGCATTGACGCGTTTTACGATTGGCAGGGCGGCCTGATCTGGATGCGGATGGAAGCCGATCCGGAGGCCGAGCTGATCCGCCGATACATCAAGACGCTCGGCGGCGGCGGCCATGCCACGCTGGTTCGTGCAAGCGCCGAAGCGCGTGCTGCAGTCTCTGCATTCCAGCCGCAGTCCGAGCCCGTTGCTCTTCTATCGGCGCGCGTAAAGCAAAAATTCGATCCAGCTGGTATACTCAATCCGGGCAAGATGGCGGAAACCTGATCAATGCAGACGAACTTCACCGCCGAACAGCTGGCCGATCCGCATGTCGCCGAATCCGAGACGATCCTGCGCAAATGCGTGCATTGCGGCTTCTGCACCGCCACCTGTCCCACCTACGTCGTGCTGGGCAACGAACTGGACAGTCCGCGCGGCCGCATCTACCTCATCAAGGACATGCTGGAGAATGGCCGGGCCGCCGATACCGAGGTGGTCACGCACATCGACCGGTGTCTGTCCTGCCTCGCCTGCGTGACGACATGTCCGTCCGGCGTCGACTACATGCATCTGGTCGATCATGCCCGGGTTCATATCGAAAAAACCTACAAGCGGCCGTTCATGGAGCGAATGACGCGCGGCATCCTGGCGGCCGTGCTGCCCTATCCCGGCCGTTTTCGCCTGGCGCTGAACCTCGCGAAGATCGGAAGACCGTTCAAGGGCTTGATGCGCGCGTCTTCCCTGAAGCCTTTTGCCGCGATGTTGGCGCTTGCGCCAAGGCAGATCCCGGCGCCGTCACCCTTTGCGCGTCCCGCGGTCCATGCAGCGAAGGCTGAAAAGCGCGGTCGTGTCGCGATTCTCACGGGCTGCGCACAGCCGGTGCTCGATCCCGCCATCAACGAGGCGACGATCAAGCTTTTGACCCGTCTCGGCATCGAGGTTGTGGCGCCGGCCGGTGAGGTCTGTTGCGGCTCGCTGGTGCACCACATGGGCCGCGAGGAACAGGCGCTTGCGAGCGCACGGGCGAATGTCGACGTCTGGACGAGGGAGATCGAAAACGGCGGTCTGGATGCGATCATCATCACCGCCTCTGGCTGCGGCACGACGATCAAGGATTATGGCCATATGCTGCGGCTCGACTCCGCCTATGCGCAAAAGGCTGCGCGCATATCAGCATTGGCCAAGGACATCACCGAGTATCTCGCGACGCTCGACCTTCCTTCGCATATGCCAAGGGGCGTCACGGTCGCCTATCATTCTGCCTGCTCCATGCAGCACGGGC
>NZ_JBNDHT010000051.1:0-41637 GCF_056755115.1 Rhizobium sp. SVR5-2C
TAGTCATATTACCAACATTACTCCTACCCACTTAGCTAAGTGGTGGAGCATGTCCGGGCCTTTCGGGGGCTAATTCAGTCCGAGCTTCTTCTATGCTCATTCCCGCAGGTGTCATCGTTGACGGGTGTGCAATGAGGTCTGCGCCGCTTCCCAGCGATTCTGCTACCGTAAAAATCCCGAGCGAAGCGACAAACGGCCGAACTGCTTCAATCCCGCCTTTCAATGACGGCGACATCCAACTGATCGCGATCCTTCAAAACCCCAGGAGGACGGTACGTTCCGCCACATAACAATCACGTGGTGCGGCGATGAGGCCACCAACGAGAACGCGACTGAGAAGAAGATTGGATCGCCGCAGGCCCGTGGAGTGACCGCAGCGCTTGGGCAGGATCCAGGGCTTGCTTACGGAAAGATGGGATTCATGGCTGTACTCGAGAATTGCAGGCGCAGCTGCGCAAGGCAGGCGTCGATACCAAAGCCACTGTTATTATCGACGGTGATAACAATAACTGGTTTGCAGCGTGGGGCGGTTGGGTACGCGATATCTCCGGCTTCAGCGAGCGGTGAAGCTACTCGATGGTGGCAGGAAACTTTCGGGCGCACACTGACCGTCGACCTGCCAACCTTCCCCGCCACTTCCCTCGAACTGCTGGAACGCGACAAAACCTTGCGGGCACGCCTGTCCGATGTGATGGTGATCGCTGGATCGCGAGCGCACGACAACGCCATTGACGCCTGCCGAACAGCGTAGGCCCGGAAGTTCGCGTCTGGACGCGCACGAGGTCTTTTTCATCGGAATGATCGAGGCAGGATAGAACAATGACTCTCAGCGAGACGCGGGGCGATGCAGTTTGACTGGACATTAAAAGAAAGACGGCCATGCCTTGGCAGGGACGAGCGGACCGTCTTAAGCGTCGTCAGGCATGGTTCGACGGTCAACTCGATCTCGACCCGCAACGGCTTGTCTTCATCGACGAAACAGGCCTTTCAACAAAGATGTCGCGACTGCGCGGCCGCTCGCCCGCGCGGTGAGCGGCAGAGGGTGAAACGCGGGCCATAAGATGCTCAAGGCACTCCTGAGAGCAAGGGCCGAGCGCTCCGTCGACGTCTTTGAAACACCTTCGGAGAACTCGTCGATCTGTTCGAGCCCTCAAATCTGCAAACTAGTTCGCAGCCACAGATTATGACCCGTGAAGCAGACATGCTCTAGCACGCGTAACCGAAAAGACCCAGGTAATCACCTCGGCCGCGTCCCGCGAGATGGGGTGCAAGCGCCTGGAAATCGAGCCTTATCAAATTTATCTTTTGTGAGGCCCCGGTTTCGGTCTCGATATCAATCGCCCCACCCGATCTCAAGCCGAGCAGCCCCAATCCCAAAAGTGTTTCTACGGAGACGGTGTAGATAGGAAAGTCACAGCTCTCATTCTGGACCACATTGGCTGTTCTTGGCGCGCCCGCATCGACACAGAAGGTCACGCGACTGTCGATCGTCACGACATCATCGGGAACATTCCCGGGGGAGCAAATTTCAGCTTGCGCCAGCTTTCTTCTAAGCAATCGGCTGTAGGCGTTGTCGCGAGGGCGCAGATCAAGAATTTCTCTGAGGATCGCGTGGTCTTTTGTCGTCAGGTGACACTGAAGCGACGTTGTCATGGCATAACTCCTCGGAGCGCATGAGCTCCTAAAAATTAACGGATCAATTCGATTTCCCCTGGCCGCCGGTTCACTGGCGCCAGGGCTTACGATCCTGAAATTGAGCTCCCGCATTGAGCAAGAAAGCGACGGAGTCTTTGAGAAAAGAGAATGGAAACCGGGCCTCTCGCAGCGAGTAGGCAATAGCCTGCCTGCCAGTCAGAACTCGGATATCGAGTCCGCTCCCGCAATAGCAGCAACTTGACTTCAGACAACGCAGACATTTTCAATTCGCTCTCTCATGAGGTGGAAGAGACTGCATTTGGGCACTATCAGCGGTGGACCTCACTAAGCTTCACATGAACTAGGGCCTTGACTAATTGCAGTACCATCCACCCGCTTCTCGTCATTTTCGTCCTCTTCGGTTTGCTCAAAGATTAGCCAGGCGGTGCCCTTTGCCGCGATCCGAGCCCTGCGAGCGTCTTGAATTCGCTCTGCCTGAAGTTTGGTATAAGGACCCATTGGCTGGGTCTTTTGTCCACCGCGGCAAACCTGGCAGTACCACTCGTTGTTATCATCCGAGTAGATATCAACCGACGTAGACGCCTCGTGCGGCTCATGCTTGGCAACCTCGTCGATGAACTTAATTAACCTTGAGTAGTGCTTGGCGGGCCTAACTGGATGCAGCACGCCAGAACCGACATTGTACGAGGGTAGCGTTGACATAGCTCATCTCCTTCTGCTTCACTGCTGCGGTCGCCGACCAGGTTGCTGCAGATCGGGGAAGATCGGCAGTTTCCATGCCCCGAGCCATCCAGCCACTCGTGACTGAATGTTTAGGAGCCATTTCGAAATGGCGTCCGACTTCTGCGGGCACGAAGGACGGATTCTGTTTGGTCGTCGGCCTGTCATATCGCCGACAGTTTGCTGCCGGAATGACCATTAAGCAAACGAATTATATCGTGTCTTGAGTACAATTTTATTGTTAGATGGCGATCCAAACAAGTACCGCCAACTGTTTGCTGAGAGTCGCATTAAATGGCGGTGGAGCAGCAAAATTGCATTCACAGCGCGATTAAATTCGTTTGCTTACCGCGACCAATTGCAACACACTACTGGCGGTGCTGCAGGCCACGACACTTAGACAAGTGCTGGCGGCCACGGAGTTCGGGCGATTTTCGAAGAATCGAGCCTGCAGATCTTCCGAGAATAGTCGTTGCGGAGATGCGCAGATGCTACTTGTGAGCCGCGACGTCTGGTAGACGGCGATACCGTCCGCTGGCCCTGGCAACACCCGTGTCTCGCATTGCCGCGCAGAAGAAAGGAGCTGAATTATGTCGACGTTGCCTGAGCACAATATCGGTTCGGGTGTGCAAGTCGCGCTCTTCAAACGCTACTCAAGGCCGATCAACTTCACCAGCGAGATCGCCAAGCGCGAGCCTTACGAAGCGTCTACCTCAGTCGATATTTTCTCTAATGATGATACCAAGTGGTACTGTCAGATTTGCCGTGGCGGACGGAAGACCCAGCCAATAGGCCCTTATACCAAACTACAGGCAGAGACGATTCAGGACGCTCGTAGGATACGGATCGCAGAGAAGGGCACCGCCTGGCTCCTCTTCCAGCCAACCGCCGAGGACCGAGGATCACGAAGCGGGCGATCTTAGCGAGGAGTTGCTATACAGATGCCGGTCTCCTTTTCGGGGCTGTGCAATCGCAGAGCATCGACCCAGATCCGGTCTACGTCGGTCATAGGCTCTCTGGGAGCAGCTAACATCGATTTCGCTATTTGCGCGCGACGACCATCGAAATCGCATTCCAGGCACCGGAACTCTCCGCGTCGGAAAGAGGTTTCGTAGATAATTAGCTTCGCGGTCGGAAGAAAAGGCCGCTCGCTTTGACAATTCGTCTCGGGGAAACGGGACAGTAGATTGTCTCAAAGATTAGGAATGAACGACCATGTCGAACTCTTCACCGGAAGTGGCGGGAAGTGCCATAGATCGGCGCCTCCCGAGCCATATTGTTCTAGCGACGGACTTTGGTGCCCGATGCGATCGTGCACAAGACCGCGCCGTGCAGCTTGCCATGCAATGGAACGCTAGCTTGACCGCCGTCCACGCCCTAGATGACCTCGGGCTGGCCACCGACACGTCAGCTCGAGACGCGTATCGCAGGGCGGTGATGCGTAGCGCCAAGCGCCTGCGCGAAGACCTTGCGTGCATTGAGGGACTCCGCTCGTCCGTTGTCGTTGACGAGGGCGCACCCGAGGCCGTTATCCTGGCCCTCGCAGCAAGAGAGCGAGCCGATCTGATCGTGACTGGTATAGCGGGAACAGGTCCTCTGAGCCTTATGTCAATTGGCAGCACTGTTACTGCACTGGCCCGGTCGTCTCCGATTCCGCTTCTGGTCGTGAAGAAAAAGGTCCTTGACACAAATGCGCGAACCCTGGTGGCAACTGATCTGACTGTATCGTCAAAGCTGGCGGTGCTGGTATCCTTGAACTGGTTTTCCCATCGGTACCACGCCCTGTTTCACGCATATGATGCGCCGTATCGAATTTGGGTGGATGATAAGGCTGCTTATGAACGCGAATTCGAGGGATCTGCTCTCAGAGAATGCCGCGACTTTGTCACAGAAGTGGCCGGTCAGCACGCGCTCGACTATTTTGATATCAAGGTTCGATGGGGAGATGCTGTAAACGCCCTCCGTGTCTTGGTAGATGAGGCTGATATCGATCTTGTCATAGCAGGAACGCATGGGCGGACGGGCGTAATGCATGTTCTCCTCGGCAGCGTCGCATCGCGGATCCTGCACGAAATCCAGAGCGACGTGCTGGTCGTGCCCAGTCAGTCCCGCTGATCCGGAGGTTTGCAGGTACCCTCTGCGAACCACATGCCAAGGTGATCAACAGGTGGGGGCGTTTTCGCGAGAAGCTTTCTCCTGCAGAATACGGTCGCGGTTTTCATGCTGTGGGCATAGTTGAGGAAATACGACGTCCAACCAATGCCCCAAAACGACCATCGGGAAAATGGCTCTGGAGAGCAGTTCAGGACTCGGAGCGCACCGTCTTCTACCAGCGAGGAATAAGACACTGGGTAGCAACTGCCGTCAGCGGCAGCTTGTGGTCCATAGCCGAATGGCAGCGTCGTGTAATCCGTCAATCCTTTTCGAACCTCAAGTGCCTTCGCTTTGATCCGTCAAAGAGTCCTTGTGAGTTTCCCGCCGAGGTACATCCGGATTGTTTTCGAACCGGTCGCGGTGTAGCGCCGCACGGGCCAGAAGCATGAATGTTACCGGAGTCGTCACGGTGATGAACACTCCGATGAGAACCTCGTGCGCGACGAGTTGACCACCGGCCATGCTATAGAACAGGATCGAAGCGGTCATGATGCCGCCGGTTCCCCAACTGGTAGCAAGCGTGGGAGCATGGATGCGTTCGTAAAAGGTCGGAAGCCGAAGGAATCCTATCGCACCAATCAGCGCCAACCCGGCCCCGATCAGCATGAAGCAAGCGATTATGACTGCTGCCCAAACCGGTATGTCAGCGGCCGAGTAGATCATTCGATCACCTCCCCGCGCATCAGGAACTTCGCCAGCGAGACACTCGCAACGAAGCTCAGCATCCCGATCACCAAGGAAGCCTCGAAATAGACCGTCTTTCCCATGCCGATGCCAAAGGTCGCAAGCAGTAGCATCGAGTTGACGTAGACGGTGTCGAGCCCGATGATCCGATCCTGCGCCCGTGGGCCGTAGAACATTCGCACGGAAGCTACGGCCATCGCGATCGTCAGTAGCAACTGGGCGAGGCTGACAGCGGTGAATATGATAGTCGTGCTCATGAGAAAATCTCCAGCAGCAGTCTTTCGTAGCGGTTCTTGATCAGATCGCGCCAATCGTCCTCATCGACAAGGTCGAGCACATGAATCAACACGGAACTGCGGCGCGAGTCGTATTCAAGCCAGGCGGAGCCAGGGGTGCTGGTCACGATTACGGCGAGGACGCCGAGGGCAGTGGGGTCATTTAGTTCCAGCGGAAGGTTGATGAACGAGGATCGATGACCTTTCGCTCGTCCGCGTATGATCAAAACGCACACCGCCAGGTTGGAGCGGATGATGTCCAGCATCACGATACCAACCAGCTTGGGAATGAGATACCATTTCCGCAGCTTCGGTTTGTCAGGGCGCAAGGGCGCCATCCCCCATGCAGAGAATACGGCGACCATGCTGCCAAGTAGCAGGTGCCCGAGCGTGAGACCGTTCAGCAGCAGCCACATCACCAGCAAAGCTAACGCCAGTAGAGGATAGGGAAACACTCGTCACTCTCCCCGATCCTGCCGCGCGCTGTCGCGCCATGACTGTTGAGGTGTCGCCCGTTTGACTGCCTCGGTGTAGGCGTTGGGCTTTCCGATCGCCCGCATGGTCGCATCTGTGAAAGCGAGGGCGGGCCCAGCTTTGATGCTTAGCGCTGCCGTCAAAGCCAGGATCAGCATTATCGGAACGACCTCCAGGACCAAGACACGCGGCACCGTTCCCTCAATCGAGCTCCAGAAAGTGCGGATTCCGGCACGGGTGAGCGCAATCAGCGTCGCTAAGCCGCCGAGGATGACTAGGGCGACCAGCAGCAACGCGGGTCCGGTTGGTGGAACGCCGATCGAGCCGGTTCCGACCAAAGCCGACAACATAGCGAATTTAGCTACAAAACCGGACAAAGGCGGGAGCCCGGACAAAAGGATGGTGCAGGTGGCGAAGCAGATTCCGAGCATTGCCAGCGTTGCGGGCATGGTCGTGCCTTCGACCTCTTCGGGGACTTTGTCGTCGGCGTCCCCGTAGAGCTCCATGGTTACTGCCAGAACCGACGCGCCAGCATCCTGGCTCCTTTCGACCAGCTCTACCAGCATGAAGAAGGCGCCAAGCGTCAAGGTCGAGCTGAGCAGGTAGAGAAGTGCGCCCGAGGTCGCGGCCGCATCGTTCAGTCCAATGACAGCCAGAAGCGTGCCGGACGAGACGAGAACGGAATAGGCTCCAATCCGGCCTAGAGCTTGCGATGCCAGAACGCCAATCGTACCGAAGGCGAGGGTGGCCAGGCCGCCGTAGAGCAGCACCTCCGAGCCGAAGCCAGCGGACGGCCCGTCGGAAAACAACAGCATAGTCAGCCGCAGGATGATGTAGACCCCCACCTTGCTCATCAATGTAAAAATTGCCGCAACCGGAGCCGCTGCGACACTGTAGGCGCCGGGGAGCCAAAAGCAGAGCGGCCACATTCCAGCCTTGATCAGGAAACCAACTCCGAGCACCGCGGCTCCCGCTTCCATCAGCATTCGGCGATCCGGTTCGATGGTCGGGATCCGGTCCGCGAGATCCGCCATGTTTAGCGTGCCCGCTGTACCATAGATAAGGCTGACGCCAATCAGGAACAGCAGTGCCGCCGCCAAGTTGACCACGATGTAATGCATGCCCGCCTTAACACGAAGCGGGCCGGAGCCATGCAGGATCAGGCCATACGAGGCCGCTAGCATCACCTCGAAGAAGACGAAGAGGTTGAACAGGTCGCCAGTCAGGAAGGCGCCGTTCAGTCCCATCAAAAGGAACTGGTAAAGGCTGTGGAAGTGCGCTCCCGCGGAGTGCCATCGCGCCAACGAAAAGGTGAGGACCGGCACGGCGAGGATGGCGGTCAAAGCCACCATCAGTGCAGAGAGGCGATCGAGTACGAGGACAATGCCGAAGGGTGCCGCCCAATTGCCTAGCAGGTAGACGCCGTCGAAGCTGCTCTCGCTTGAAGCATCAATCAGCAGCAGCGAGACGGCGGCGAGTGCCGTGGTGGCCGCTAAGCTTCCCATCGCTTTTGCAGACCGCTGGCGCTCGGGAATGAAAAGCAGGCCGGCTCCGGACGTGAGAGGAATCAGGATCGGCAGGATAACGAGATGCTGAGCCCAGGCGATCATCGGTGATCGCTCCTTCCATCGACGTGGTCACTGCCAGTGAGTCCGCGGGAGGCAAGCAGAACCACGAGGAACAGAGCGGTGGTGGCGAAGCCGATCACGATAGCGGTGAGGACGAGCGCCTGTGGAACCGGATCCGCCAGTGTTGCAGCCGATACGCCTTCGCCAAGCAGGGGCGGCTCATTCGACTTCACGCCTCCTACACTAAATATGAAGAGATTGATCGCGTAGGAGAGTAGCGAGAACCCGACGATCACTTGATAAGTCCGCGGACGAAGTATCAACCAGACTCCGCAGGTAGTCATCACACCGATGGCTATGGACAGGACAGGTTCCATCAGGCGGCTCCTTCTTTTGCTTCGTCCAAAGCTCGGATCCGGTTGATGCGAATGGACTGATGCGCGAGTGCAACAAGAATGAGCACAGTCGAACCAACTACGAGCAGGAAGACGCCGAGGTCGAAGATCATTGCTGTAGCGGCGGGCACCTTCCCGATCAGTGGCAGATCCAGGTAGCGTGAATGGGAGGTCAGGAACGGGTATCCGAATGGCCAGGCACCTAAACCCGTCGCAGCCGCGACGAGGAGCCCCGATCCCATCCAGCGCAGCGGCAGGATGCGGATGCGCTCCTCGGCCCAGCGCGTGCCGCCAGCCAGATATTGCAGCAGGAATGCGATGGACATCGTCAACCCGGCGGAGAATCCGCCGCCCGGCAGGTCATGGCCACGGATGAAGATGTAGACCGCTAACGTGATGACGACCGGGAACAGCCATTGCATGATTACCGACGGCACGAGCAGGTAGTCGCGCATCGTGTCGCCTACGTTCCGTTCTGGATGCTGTGCGTCGAACAAGGACTGCACCTGCTGCTGTTCGGGCGGTGCCATGCTTTCGGCCGCTGGCCGGAAGCGGCGCAACAGCGCGTAGACGGTCAGGGCCACGATGCCGAGCACCGTGATTTCGCCGAGCGTGTCGAAGCCACGGAAATCGACCAGAATGACGTTGACCACATTGCGTCCGCCGCCCTGACTATAGGCATTTTCGAGGAAGAACTTAGCGGTCGCATCTGGCACCGTCATCGTCATCACGGCGTAGGCGATGAATGCCATGCCGGCTCCGCAGATGGCAGCCAGCAGGAAGTCTCGGAAACGACGGAAGCGGGCGCGGAATGTCGTTTCATCCTTCAGGGCCTTGGCCCGTTTCGGCAGCCATCGCAGACCGAGAAGGATTAGGACCGTTGTGACGATCTCGACTAGCAACTGAGTGACGGCGAGATCCGGTGCCGAAAGCCAGAGGAAGGTGACGCAAACGACAAGTCCGACTCCACCCAGCATGACCAAAGCCGCCAGTCGGTGATATTTTGCAAAATACGCGGTTCCGATGGCCAGGCATCCTCCGATTGCCCAGATCTCCAGGAACGGAACGTCAATGTCGGAGGGAGCAATCATCCGTGAGTGAAAGCCCGCAAGATAGAGAGGGAGAAGCGCTGCCAAGAAGCCGATGAATGTAACCCACCTAAGTTGCGGTTGCAGTTTCCTTGTCCCTAGCCGACTCTCGAGGCTTCTCGCCCAGCGCCATGATACTGTAACAAGAACCCTCTCGAAGATACGCTGGCCGAGCAGGTGACGGAACCCGGGAGGCCCGTCCTCGCATTGCGAGAAGTACTTCCGAAAGCCGATGTAGATCATGCACCCACCAGCTAGTGCAACTACGCTCATCAACAGCGGTATGTTGAAGCCGTGCCAGATTGAAAGACTGTATTGCGGCGTCGACTGGCCGAGGATACTGAAAGCAGCAACCTGCAAAAACGGCCCGATCGTCAGGTTGGGCACGATTCCGACGACCAGGCAGGCGATCACCAGGAACTCGATCGGAAAGCGCATCCAGCGCGGCGGCTCGTGCGGGTTCTTGTTCGGAAGATCGGTGGGAGGGCCACCAAAAAACACCGAATGGATAAACCGCAGTGAATAGGCGACGCTGAAGGCGCTCGCAAGCACGGCCAGGTAGGGCAGCGCGGTGTCGAGCCAGGAATCGGCGTGGGTCTCAACCGACTCAGCGAAGAACATCTCCTTGGAGAGGAAGCCGTTCAGAAGGGGGACGCCCGCCATGGCGGCTGTCGCTACCATTGCCAGCGTTCCGGTAATCGGCAGGTAGCGCCACAGGCCGCTGAGGCGGCGCATGTCGCGCGTTCCGGTCTCATGGTCGATGATCCCCGCGGCCATGAACAGAGACGCCTTGAAGGTGGCGTGGTTGACCATATGGAAGATAGCGGCCACTGTGGCGAGGGGACTTCCGAGGCTGAGCAGGGTTGTGATCAATCCGAGGTGGCTGATCGTAGAATAGGCTAGCAGTCCCTTCAGGTCCTGCTGAAACATCGCGAAATAGGCCCCGAGGAGGAGGGTCGATATACCTGCGACCCCGACGAGCATGAACCATTCGTAGGTGCCGGACAGGGCGGGCGAAAGGCGCACCAGCAGGAAGACACCCGCCTTCACCATTGTAGCAGAGTGCAGGTAGGCGGACACCGGCGTGGGCGCTGCCATGGCATTCGGCAACCAGAAGTGAAATGGGAATTGGGCGCTCTTGGTGAATGCGCCAAGGAGGATCAGAACCAGGCTTGTTAGGTAGAGCGGATGGGTCGTGATCTGGTCTGCGGATACCAGGATAACGTCGAGATCATAGCTTCCGGCGATATTGCCAAGGATCACCAGGCCCGCCATCAGACAGAAGCCGCCAGCCGCTGTTACTGTCAGGGCCATGCGCGCGCCATCGCGTGCTGCAGAGTTCCTATGCCAATAGCTTATCAGCAGAAACGATGAGAGACTCGTAAGCTCCCAAAAGACGGAAAGCAGGATCACGTTGCCAGAGATGATAATCCCCAGCATTGATCCCATGAAGGCCAACAGAAAGGAAAAAAACCGAGGCACAGGATCGTCCTCGGACATGTAGTAGCGGGCATAAAGGACGACCAGGACGCCGATGATACCCACTAGCATGGCGAACATCCAGGCGAACCCGTCCAGCCGCAGGGTGAAGTTGACGCCTAGCTGAGGCAGCCATGCGATTTCGAAACGAACAACGCCGCCGTCGGCAATGAACGGATAGAGAGCAGCCGTGGCCAAAGTTATCATTGCAGCGACGAAACCGGCGATGGAAGCAGGCAGAAACCTGGAATGCGTTTGGAGCAGGAACGCCGTCAGAAGGCTTCCGACGAACGGGAGCGCGGTTATCAGTAAGAGAAAAGTTGACGCTGCATCTACCCCAATTCTCTTCTCCTAACGATGATCGAGGTGGTGGTCGGTGGAAGCCAAGTCTTGGCTCTTGGATCAGCGGTGGCTGCGCTTCATGGCAGGATGGTTCGCTCCTCTGAACCATATGGGTCGTGTCCTAGACAATTCAGCCGCTGACCCGCATTATGTCGCTCCACCCGGGCTTCCCGCATCGACGATCGGTTCGTCTTTCTCCCCACGTATTGGTCTGCTTCCTGCGTCCGCAGAGTCGCTGACGATTCGTACGTTGCCGGAGGCATTCACAGCGGTGCGTAGTTCGTCAGGCAGTGGACAACATATCGCAGGCACTTGATTTGCCGATGGAACGGTCGGTTGTCTAGCCTGACTGACTTTCGTGTGAGCTGGCTGCGGGGCGTAGTGGTCATAGGAAGGAAGATCCTCGCCTTATTGGCTTTTATGTTTGCGGGGGGCGGCGCCCAAGCGCAACAAGCAAAAGCCTATCCCTACGACATGGCCGACCGGAGCTGTCAAATTATCGAAACAGTGTCCCGGCTTCTATCTCAGGTGAACTAGCCCATAGGCGAGTGTGTTTCTCACTCCGACGCGGGATCACGCCTTGAAGATGCGGCAAATGGCTGTCGGGCGCCCGTCGTCGCCAAATCCATAATGTCATCCTCGCCTTAACTTCATTTATGGCTTCGCAATTTTCGTCGAGAGGGGCATGCCGCGGCAGAAATTCACAATCGCGTCACCGCCAGGCCGCCGTCTCCGGTTCACCAAGCGAGACCTGTAGAATAAGGATCGCCCATCCTCGACGGAGCGCTACCTTGGAGGATAGGCAACAGGAGAGCAGGTACCGCTTTAGTCTTAAGCGTCCCGTTGCGGTGTCGCCAGAGAGGTCATCCGGTTTCCAAGATCGTGGCCTGACAGTTGTTGGCTAACGTTGTTCGACTAAAGGCGTGAATTCCTACGATTGACTGGATCGGGCGCTCGACTGACTGAAAGCAGACGGCATTCCATCCTCCACGTTCTGGAAACGTTGCTGTCCAGCGGCCTGGCTTGACTATCCGGCTTGCTATGACCATCTTAAGGTCATGTTGATCTCGCGTCTCAATGTCGTCCTCAAGCGGGTGTTCCCTATCGCGGGAATCTGACCCCCCGGCCCGGTCGCGTCGCGCCCGGCCGAGGGGCGTAGGCACCGGTCAATGACCCAGGCGCAGCCTAGAGCGACATCCACCTCACGAATTTGAAGTACCGGCGGCGCATAAAGGCGACCGCTATAAATCTGCAGGAGAACTTAATGGTTCCCGAAACTAGAGAATCGCGCAAACCCGCGATTTCGATGGCCGTCTCCGATCACCAGCGGCTTGCGAGACTCGCCGAGAGCCACGCTTTGCGTATCCCCGAAGTGGCAGACGAACTGATGGCCGAGCTCGAGCGGGCGCGCGTCGTGCCCGACGAACGACTGTCGGCGGACGTCGTCCGGATGGGCTCCAAACTACGCTTCACAAGTGACCTCGGCGAAGACCGGCAGGTGACGCTCGTCTTCCCAGGCGACGCCGACATCGCCGAGGGCAAGGTATCGATCCTGACGCCTATCGGGGCCGCCCTTATCGGACTGTCGAAGGGACAGTCGATCGACTGGACGGCCCGCGACGGTCGCGTCCACAGGCTAACGGTCGCTGCGGTAGAGGCGCCGGATCGCGCGGCTGGCCGAGCCTCCTCTCAGCTTCGGCCGGCATCATGAGGGACGGGCCGCTCTCTTGCTTTTTCCCCGGAAGGCGCCTCATTGCAGGCTCGTAGCCCCTGTGCCGCCTTCCTCGGCCAGGGGAGTTTCATCCATGCCAAACGTGTACGCTTCCGTGAGGGGGCGATGGAGAACTACGATGAGAGAACACTGCATCCTCACCACCCGAGACTTCACCTTGTTGGAAGCCATGCTCGACGATCCGTTCGTCCGCGACACCCGGCTCACGCCTGTCCTGAGGCGCAAGATCACAACAGCGATCGTCATGTTCCGCCAGGACCTTCCTGAGAACGTCGCCAGCCTGAACAGCCGCGTGACCTACAGGATCGATGGTGCCCGTCGGGACACGCGCGTGCTGTCCGACGACCGTATGACGACAGCGATCGGCATGTTACTGCCAGTCACGACGCTGCGCGGGTTGGCACTTCTTGGTCTTGCCGAAGGCCAGGAGTTCGTGCTGACGAACGTCGACGGCGTTGAAGAACGCATCCTGCTGGAGACGCTCCACCATCAACCGGAAAGGGCAATGCGCAGGAAGGCTGCCGCCTCGGCACAAGCTACGGCGCAAGCCAGTGCTCAGGATTGTCAAAGGCGCGGACCACTCCCGGTTCGAAACGGCCGCGATGGACGGTTCTGACGATCACGGTCCCCCGGCGGTCATAGCCGCCGACTGGATCGCCCTGCGCCGCATTCGCTACGAGCGCTGCTGACAAGCTTCCGTCGTACTCATACGCGAGGAACGGACCGGCCAGCACTGTCGCCGGATCGACGAAGAGTTGGCCCATGATGAGGAGTTCGCTTCGTAAGCGCCGTCTGGTAATAGCGCTCACGTCGTCAATCGATGGATGAGCTCAGATGCGCCGAGCCGGAACATTGCCTTGAGACGTCCGGTACGGTTTCGCGTTGGACTAGTTGGGCCCGGAAAAACACTCGGCACCGGGCGCGGTTTTCCCGCGTCAGCGTGCCGGCTACGGCACTGCTCATATATGCATTGAAGTCCCGTGTGACCCAACTCACCGTATCGGTTGTAATAAGTTGATCGATCCGCTTTGACGACCTAAGCGGCGCTACGCTTGGCACCCCATACCGCAGATGGGTTCCGGAGTGCCCTACAGACCATGAACCGCGCTGCGTATATGAACCTGCGACCCTGTTATACGACCGACGCTGACAGAATCTGTAGTTGTTTTACGGTGGACTACGGGAAAGCGGGGCGCATTGCTGCCATCCGATGTCGATCTCATTCAACAGGCTGCCTTCTTGTATAATTCCCGGGCCAATTTTTCAGGATGGCGCTCGTAATAAGATGGGCGAGATGGTCCGCCTGTGACGCGAAAGAAGGTTGGTCAACCGCCCAACCGAGGGCCGTCATCAGGGCAAACAGATTGTCTCCATTCATGTCAGGGCGCGCCGTACCTTCAGTCTGAGCACGGCGCAGTAGCGACGCGCTCGCTGAGTGCACGGCTGCACATGAAGCATAAAGGGCGGAGTCCGGATTGGTGTGAGCGGCTGCCATCATCGCGACAACGCCCCTATGGCTTTGGGCGAATGCCACCCATTCGCGAACCCAGGACACAAGCGCTTCGTCGGGTGCACTTGACGTTCTGAGTTCGTCTGCCCTTCGCGTCAATGAGTCCAGATTGGTACACAGCAACGCCTCAAACAAGGCTTCTCGGGTCGGGAAGTGACGAAGCACCGTAGCTAACCCGACGTCGGCTCGACGGGCGATATCGCGCATCGACGCATCGGCGCCATGCTCGGCGACGACCTCTCGCGCGACCGTGAGGATGTGGCTGTAATTTTTTCTGGCGTCGGCTCGCATAGGTTCTCTTGATAAATGGATCGGCGAACCATATATGTGGATCACCGATCCAATAAGATTCGGATCAATGATCCACAACATATAGCGTATGTGTGCCAATGGAAATAGCAACGCCAAATATAAGCATTGTCAGCATCATCGGATCAGGCGGGATGGCCGCTGCCATCGGCGGCCTTGCTGCAAAGGCCGGATATACCGTCGAGGTGATGAGCCGCGCTCCCTCCAAAGCGCAGGCGCTGGCCGAGCAGATCGGAGCCCGCGCGACAACGGGAACATTCGGGGCCGCGCCGGCCGGACACATCGTCGTCCTGGCAGTTCCCTACTCAGCAGTTCTCGGCGTGGTGAAACATTACGGCGAAGGGCTGGCTGACAAGCTCCTGGTGGACATCACCAACCCCATCAAATCTGATTTCTCGGGCTTCTTGACCCATGAGGACAGTTTCGCCGTGCAGGAGATCGCCCAGGTGACCCCTGCCAATGCAGAAGTCGTCAAGGCGTTCAACACCTTGCCATCACAGGTCCTGGCTGCCGGCTCGGTCGAGGGCCGTCCATTGGACGTGTTCGTAGCCGGGGACGCCCCACAGGCGAAGACACGCGTCTCGGCCTTCATCAAGAGCTTGGGACTGCGCCCGATGGATGCCGGGCCGCTGACCATGGCGTGGACGCTGGAGCACGCCTGCATGTTGTGGCTGGGCCTTATGACCCACTCCATCAAACACGCCAACTTCTCGATCGGCGTCACGCTTCCCGGCTGAACATGCCTCATTCCATTTCTCACACTGCCCACAAGGGAGCAATAAAATGCACGTTTTCGTCACAGGTGGCACCGGCCATATCGGTCCGTACATCATCTCCGACCTCATTGAAGCCGGCCATGAAGTCACCGCCCTCGCCCGGTCGGATACGGCTGCGGCTGCGGTATCCGCCCACGGCACGAAGGTGCGTCGCGGGGATATTTCCGACCTCGGCGGGCTCAAGGCGGCGGCGGAGGAAGCCGATGGCGTCATCCACATCGCGCACCGGCAAGACCTGCTCCCCTCCGGCGGAATAGACGCCGTGGCCGCCGCGGAGCGCGAGATCATGCTCGCATATGGCGAGGCACTGGCGGGCACTGGAAAGCCGCTGGTCGTGTCGGGGAGCATTGGCTCGCCCGGCTGGGAAGACTTGGGCCGGCCAGCCACCGAGGAGGACCCGGCCCTACCCGGCGGCGATCAGTATAAGGGCACCCTGCGGATTCGTAATGTCGTAGAAACGACCGTAATCGGCCTCGCGGAGCGGGGCGTGCGGTCTTCGGTCGTGCGGATTCCTCCCATCGCGCACAGCACGACCGACGATGCCGGATTCCTCCCGCTGCTGATCGGGCTGGCGAAGGAGAAGGGTATCATCGGCTACCCCGGCGACGGCGCGAACCTGTGGCCGGCGGTGCATAGCCGCGATCTCGCCTCCTTGTTCCGCCTGGCGCTGGAAAAGGGGCCGGCTGGCAAATCCTGGCACGGGATCGAGGGCGCCGGCATCCGGTTCCGCGAGATTGCCGAGGCCATTGGCAGCCGTCTGGGCGTGCCCGCCGTGAGCATTCCCGCAGACGTGCTGATGCTGCCGGGATACTTCGGGTTCCTCGCGAATTTGGTCACGCTGGACCTACCGGCGTCCAACCTCATCACACGCCAGACCCTCGGCTGGGAACCCACGCAGCTCCGCCTGCTCGCCGATCTGGACAACGGCCATTACTTCCCCGCCGGCTGATGAGCTGACGGTAGCGCGCTGGGTCGCAACGAGCCCGGCAAATCCCACAACTCACGAGGAGACTGCACATGAGCATTATCAGCATTATCGGATCAGGGGGCATGGCTGCCGCGATCGCCGGCCGTGCCGCCAAGGCGGGATACACTGTCGAGGTGGTCGGCCGCAACGCCACCAAGGCGCAGGCGCTGGCTGACAAGCTCGCGTCCGGAGCGACGACAGGGACGTATGGCGCAGTGCCCGCCGGCGATATCGTCATCCTCGCCGTGCCGTACTCCGGCGCGGCCGCGGTAGTGGCCGACTACGGGGACGCACTCGAGGGCAAGGTGATCATCGACATCACCAACCCGGCCGCCCCCGACCTCTCGGGCCTCGTCATCCCCCACGGCAGTTCCGGCGCGCAGGGGACCGCCAAGGGTCTTCCCGCCGGCGCGCAGGTCGTGAAGGCGTTCAACACCATCTTCGGTCACGTCCTTTCCAAGGGCGGACGCCTCGACGCGTTCTTCGCAGCCGACGACGCGAAGACGAAGGAGCGCGTCTCGACCTTTCTCGAAAGTCTCGGGCTGCGTCCATTACATGTCGGTGGCCTGCACATGGCTCAAACGCTTGAGGCGGTCGGCTTGATGATGATCGGCCTGGCCAAAAACGGCGCCGGCACCTGGGACTTCGCCATGCATGTCGATATTGGCTGAATGCGGCGTCGCTCGACCCTATCCGCTCACGGCAACCGTGCGGTTATCAGCAGGCACTCGGGGCGAACTGTCGCGCTCGGCAAAAATGCCCTCCATCTCCGCCATGTTCTGGGTCCCCCAGGTGCACAGCGGGACGATGGCGATGGCCAGACTGTGGCCGAGTGGGGTCAACGTGTAATCCACACGCGGAGGGACCTCCTTGTAATCGGTCCTCGTCAACACGCGATCGGCCTCCAGTTCCTTCAATTGCTGGATCAGCACCTTGTGGCTGACGCCCTCGATCGCGCGCTTGAGCTCGCCGTACCGCTTCGGGCCGTCGAGCAGGAAGTACAGGATCAGCGGCTTCCACTTGCCCGCGATGATGCGGAGCGTGACGGCGAGTCCGTGGGAGAAGCCTATGCCGCAGTTAGGAGAAATTTCGCAGTTATCAGAAGGACTTGGCATTTATCTTCCATACTTACCAAATGGTGCATACTTGTGACTAGGTAACCATCTTCTTAGCTTCGGTGCAACTCCAACAGAGGATGCACTACATGACCAGACTGAATGGAAAGACCGCTGTAATCACCGGCGGCGCGACCGGCATCGGCCTCGCCTCGGCAAGGCGCTTTATCGAGGAAGGCGCCTTCGTCTTCATCTTCGGCCGTCGGCGGGAAGCACTCGATGCCGCCGTGGCCGACCTCGGCCCCAATGCCCGCGCGGTGAAGGGCTCGGTTTCCGACGAGGCCGATCTCGACCGACTTTACGCGGCGGTGAAGGCCGAGCGCGGAACCCTCGACATCGTTTTCGCCAATGCTGGGACGGGAAGCCCGCTTCCGCTCGGCCAGATCACTGCTGAGCACATCGCCGAAACCTTCGACACCAATGTCAAGGGTACGATCTTCACCGTGCAGAAGGCGCTGCCGCTGATGGGGCCGGGCGGTTCGATCATCCTGACCGGCTCGAGCGCCGGCACCACGGGCGCGCCGGGATTCACGGCCTACAGCGCGAGCAAGGCGGCCGTGCGCAACCTCGCGCGGATCTGGGCCGAGGACCTGAAGGGCACCGGCATCCGGGTAAACGTGCTGTCGCCCGGTGCGACGGCGACCGAGCTTGCGAAGGAAGCGTTGGGCGAAGAGGGCCAGAAGGCCTACGGCGCGATGACGCCGCTCCAGCGCATGGCCGATCCGTCGGAGATCGGGGCAGTGGCCGCCTTTCTCGCCTCTTCGGACAGCAGCTTCATGACCGCCAGCGAAGTCGCCGTTGACGGCGGCCTTGCGCAACTCTGACGCGCCGAGCCCAAAGGGGCGCTCCATTCGGTCACTTGGAGTGCCCTGGGCCATGGTAAATCGAAGGAAGACACATGAGCTACGCAATAATCGGCTTCGGCAATATCGGCCAGGCTCTGGCCAAGGCCTTTGCCCGTAACGGCATCGAAGTGTCCGTTGCAACCAAGCGCGACCAGGAAAGCATCACATCAACTGCGGCCGCGATCGGTCCCACGGTCGTTCCGAAGACACTGGCGGATGCCGTCAAGGCGGATATCATCTTTCTGGCTGTCCGTTTCGAAGTGCACCCGGAAGTCGCGCAGGCGCTCCCCACCTGGCAGGGGAAGACCATCATTGATGTGACCAATGCCTACGGCGTGCCTCCTGAGGAACTGGAAGGACAGCCTTCTTCCAGGTTCATTGCGCAGGCATTCACTGGTGCAAGACTGGTCAAGGGCTTCAACCATTTGATCGCCACCACCCTTGCCCAAGACCCCGCCGTCCATGGCGGCAGGAGAGTCGTGTTTCTGGCGAGCGACGATGAAGCTGCCGCGGCGGAGATTGGTGTGCTTGCGGAAAAACTCGGTTTTGCGCCGATCAAACTTGGCGGGCTTTCAGAAGGTGGACTGCTTGTGCAGGCGCGCGGAAATAGCTGGGGCCATCTGATCTTCAAGGACCTGGCCAAGCTTGACGAATGAATGGGTGCACGAGCACTACCGTCCGTTCTTAGCGCTCCGCTTTCATGGGTCGCGACTTTCACCTTTATTACTCAGAACGTGCACACATGCCGGCTTCAATGAGAGCCTTTGCCGAATTCATGAAGGTTACTCTCGCTGATCAAGCACATGATCTTTCCCGCTCTCGGATAAGGCAGCCTTATCACCAGACGGACGCTTCGAGCCGATGGCGGCGCATCTGACGGCAAGGCGACCTTTCGAACCCTATATGCCGGTACAAATTAAACCATCGATGCTAATCCTGTTACCCAGCTTCTATGGGTGCGCCCAAAGCACCCAGCATGCAGGAACCAGGTAGATGACCGATTGGGATGACGTCCGTTATTTCCTCGCTGTCGCGCGCGAAGGCTCGGTTCGGGCGGCAGCCGAGCGTCTTGAGGTCAATCATTCCACCGTGCTGCGGCGCATAGCCCAACTGGAAGAGCGTCTCGGCGCGCGGATGTTCGAGAAAAGGCCGTCCGGCTACCGACTGACCAATGCGGGAGAGGAAGTCCTTGAATTCGCCGAGCAGATGGAAGCGTCGTCGAACCGGCTTGCGACACGGGTGTTCGGGCGCGACCAGAGCGTGCGTGGGCTTTTGCGGGTGACGCTGTCGCCGATGCTGGCAACGCACCTGCTCATGCCTGATTTCGCGGAATTCGCTGCCCTCCACCCCGAAATCGAAATGGAGATCTTGTCATCCGACGAACCGGTCAATCTGACCAACCGGGAGGCCGATGTCGCGATTCGTGTTGTCTACGATCGCAGCAGTCTTCCGCTCAACCTTCATGGGTTGAAGGGCCCGGCGCTGTTCGGAGCCGTCTATATCGCGCGCGACCTCCTCGCCGCCTGGCGCGTGGGCACGGCCGAGCGCGTCCGATGGATCGTCAAGAAGTTCGACGGCATTCCGGACTGGGGGCGTGAGGGTGATATTCCCATCACCGAAATCCCGTTCAGGACCGTCGATGCCGGAGCGCATGTCGCAGCACTGCGGCACGGGATCGGGATGACGGCGCTGCCGTGCTTCGTCGGCGATGCCGACCCACTGCTGGCACGGGTCCCCGGCACCGGCCTGCACATGCACGGAACGCTCTGGCTGCTCACCCAAGGTGAGACGCGCAAGACGAAGCGGGTGCGGCTCTTCACCGAGTTCCTGTCCCGCCGGATTTCCGCCCATGCCCCGCTTCTCGGGGGTCTGGTTCCTAACGACTGACGAGCGGCTATCCGACCATCAGTGAATAGCGCCGTGCTCGGCGACCGAGCTTGCGTCGCGAGTGGTGCATATATGCACAAGCGATATCGAGGATTCGGGAATCCCATCCGTCTGCGCATTCCCCCACATATCCCCACGATAAGGAGCCGGCCGCGCAATATCCGTCCGCGGAAATCGTAGCGACCGTTCGCCTTGTCGCGAGTAATCGAGAATATAGAGGTCGATATGTACGAAGCAATTAAATGGCCGCAAGACATGGCTCCCAGCCGGTCGCCGATCCATTTCACGAACGAACTGGAGGTCGCAGTCTCCCCCGAAACGATCTGGTCGCTGCTGGTGGATCCCGCTGCCTGGCCGAGCTTCTATCCGGGTGTCGAGCACGTCGATCTGCTGGACGGCCACGAGTCGTTGCGGCCTGGGACGCGGTTCGAGACCAATCTGGCCGGCCAGGATGTCTACGCATCCGTGCAGGAATTCGAGCCGATGACACGCATCGCCTGGGGCGGCGGCCCCAAGGCATCTCCTGAATCCAGGGCCTATCACGCCTGGATCATCACCCCGACGGCAAATGGAACCCATGTCTGGACCGAAGAAACGATGCAGGGATCGCTGTGGATAGAACTCGCCAAGCAGGCTCCCGACATCTTCTGGCGCACGCATCAGACGCTTCTGGAAGACCTTGCGAAAGTCGCCACGCTGCGCGGCAGGCCTTTGGCGAATTGAGCTAAGCCGGGCAATGCCGGCGCAATCAACATCGACGGAGAAACAACATGAGTTATGCCATTGCAGGTTTCGGTGCGGTGGGCCAGGCACTTGCCGGCGCCTTCGCCCGCAAGAACATCGAGGTGACTGTGGCCAGCCGGCGGCCGGCCGAGGCGCTGGCGCCGCAAGCGCGGGCAATCGGGCCGACAGTCGTCCCCGTGCCGCTGCGGGAGGCCGTCAAGGCCGACATCATCATCCTGGCGATCCCGTTTTTGCAACATCGGGAATTCGCCAAGACCTTGGAGAGCTGGCAAGGCAAGATCGTCATCGACGCGACGAACGCATTCGGCGTCGCCGTCGAAGACCTGGACGGTCTTCCCTCCTCTGCCGTGATTGCTCAGACCCTGCCCGGCGCTCGACTGGTCAAGGCCTTCAACCATCTGCCGGCGGGCGTACTCGCGGAAGACCCGACGAGCAACGAAGGACGACGGGTGATCTTCCTTTCGAGCGACGATGAAGGTGCGACCACTACGGTGGCCGCGCTGGTCGAGCAGCTCGGCTATGCGCCGGTCAATCTCGGGAAGATTGCCGAAGGCGGTCAACTCGTGCAGGCGCGGAACAGGAACTGGGCGCCCCTGATCTTCCAGGACCTGTTCAAGAAGGAGAAGTGACGATGTACGATCATGTGATTTGGCCCAAGCGCTACGATCCGAAGACATCGGCCATTTACGCGCTCAACGACACCGACGTGAAGGCACCGGCCGAGGTGGTCTGGAAGTTGCTCGTCGACGCCGAAAACTGGTTGAGCTACTTTCCTGCAGAAAATCAGGTCAGGATCCTGACCGGCGAGCCGGAACTGACCCTTGGAACCAGATATCGCCGGGTGACAGTCGGCTTTCCGATGAGCCTCGTCGTGACGGAATGCGTTCCGGGCCGCAGGCTTGCCTGGGCGACGACGGTCGACGGTGACGAGAGCGGGTCGACTGCCTATCACGGCTGGGTCATCACGCCGACAGACGGTGGCTGCCATGTGCTGACCGAGGAGACCCAGCAGGGGGCCTTTTTCCTCGACGTAATCGGGCACAAGCATCCCGGTGCACTCTACCGCTACCATCAGGAATGGGTCGAAAGCCTCGCGCGCGCAGCGGAAGCAAAAGCCGCAACGAAGGCAGATTGACAACCCCGAGCCCTTGGGCGGGTCGGCCCAGGCTAACCTTCAATTGGAGATGAATGACATGAATATCGAACTCAAGGGCCGCAAGGCGATCGTCACGGGATCGACAGCAGGCATCGGCCGCGCCACGGCAGAGGGATTGGCCCGCGTCGGTGCGTCGGTGGTCATCAACGGCCGCGGGACGCCCAGGGTAGACGAGGCCGTGCGGCAGATGCGGCAGGCCTTTCCCGGAAGCGACATCTCGGGTGTCGCAGCCGACTTGGCGACCGTAGAAGGTGCTAAAGCCCTGATCGCGCAGGTACCGGGCGCCGATATCCTAGTGAACAATGTAGGTACGGCCCACATTCGCGACTACAACGGAGTCGACGACATCGCTAGGATTCCTGACGAAGACTGGCTTGGACTGTTCCAGTTGAATGTGATGAGCGGCGTGCGCGTGACACGTCACTACCTGCCGCGCATGGTGGGGAACGGCTGGGGCCGCGTCGTGTTCGTCAGCAGCGAATCCGCAATCAATATCCCCAAGGAGATGCTTGACTATGGCATGACCAAGACCGCGCAGCTCGCGGTCTCGCGCGGTCTTGCCGAGGCGGTCGCCGGCACGGGTGTCACCGTCAACGCCGTCCTGCCGGGGCCGACCCGGTCTGAAATCCTGGGGGACTTCATGGCGAAGCAGGCCGAGGCAAACGGGATCACACAAGAGGAAGCCGAGCAGGAATTCCTGAAAGCGTTGCGTCCGACTTCCCTCATCCAGCGTTTTGCAACGACCGAGGAAGTCGCCAACATGATCGTCTACGTATGTTCGGAGCAGGCTTCCGCGACAACCGGTGCGGCCCTGCGCGTGGACGGCGGCGTTGTCCGCTTCGTCGCCTAACTACGAATTCTGAGAACACTAAGGAGAAGAGCCAGCAGCGTCGCCGCGTTCTGGAAGAGCAAGGGGGACTGCTTCAGCGCCACGGCAGGATTATCTGTCCGTTTTTGGGGTGACCCTCGAGCCACGCTCATGGTCCGAATCCATGAGCGTGGGCAATATGGCAGTTGAAGGGATCCGAACCAACGACCCCGTTGTTAACTGAAGTCCTTCATCGCAAATGCACCTGTAGCTGACATCGCCCTAGTCGAGGAGAAATGACCGATTGGGGGCCGCTAACGGACCAGCTGCTTCTAGTGCCCCTTATTACTTGAGCGGACGTTCTAATCACCCGGAGCGCTTGCCTTCAAGTGGGTTGTCTCTCCGCGTTCACGTGTTTCCGAAAGTGCTTGGTCTAGCCCCAATCTGAGTAAATTGTGCTGGCTCAGCATGGCATGGTGCAATTTTGGCGAGAATCACTTTATCGTTGAGACCAAGAAGGTGCCGCAGTCGTCATTGAGGAAACTATGCCGAGCGAGATCATACACAATCCTGATCAATACATGACTGCCCTCCGTGCGATTATAGCCGGGGGCCGGAAGAGGATCGGGCTACTGCTGGGCGCCGGCGCTTCGGCAGGAATGAAGAAAGCAGACGGCACCTACCCCCTGATCCCGGCGGTCGCCGGTTTGACCAAACTTGTCCTCGATAAACTCGAGACAGAATATGCGAAGCAGATCGCAGAGCTGAAGAAGGAGCTCGCGCCCAAGGACGACATCGAAACGCTCCTGTCCAGGGTTAGATCGCTCGCGAAGGTGATAGGGCCGGCCAAGATCCATGACTTGGACGGACCTGGATATGCGCAGTTAGGCGAGCGCGTATGCGAGGAGATCGGGAAGGTCGTCGCCGTAACCTTGCCCGAGAGCGGCTCCGCCTATAGCGACATCGTTACCTGGATCACGGGCGCCGGTCGTGATCATCCCATTGAGATTTTCACGACGAACTACGATCTGCTGCTTGAGGAAGCTCTTGAGCGCGTGCGCGCGCCGTACTTCGACGGCTTTACGGGTGGTCGTGAGCCTTTCTTCGACCCGGTCACCGTCTCCAACAACGACCTACCGGCAAGATGGACGCGTCTCTGGAAGCTGCACGGGTCGCTGGGATGGTGTTCTAACGGCAAAGACGAGGTGATCCGTTCCGGCAAAGACAACGCCCGGCATCTCGTCTTCCCCGAGCACCTCAAGTACGAGCAGACTCAAAAGGCTCCTTACGCAGCACTCCTCGACAGGCTGCGCGCCTTCCTCGCTACGCCGGACACGCTGCTGATCTCGATCGGGTTCTCGTTCGCTGACGCTCATATCTCGGCGCGTATCGATGAGGGGCTCGCGGCGAACCCATCCGCTAGCGTGTTCGCGTTCCAGTTCCAGAAGCTCGCCAACGAGATCTGTGCTAGAGAGCTCGGTCGCCGACTGCCAAACTTCAGCGTCTACGCGCGTGACGCCGCGCTGGTGAATGGTTCGGAGGGCCCGTGGCGTGTGCCGTCGGAGCTTCCTTCAAAGGACTGGGGACCAATCCGGTCCTCGTACTGGTCGGAACCCCAAGGGGGCGGCCAGCAGGAGTTTACGCTCGGGGCAATAGAGCCATTCGCTCGTTTCTTCTCCGCGTCGCGTTCCACGCAGGTCTTCGTGACACCTTCCGCATCCGCTGCAGCCGCCTCGCCGCCCGCCCCCGCCCCCACGGTGGCGTAGTGAGCGCACCAACCCTTCTCGGTCACGTCGGAGCTGTGGCGGGCGCGACGATCAACGTGCGACAGTTCGAAGGAACCGCCTCGGGTATCGCTATCATTGGCGGTCGCAGTTACCGCATTGGCCAGGTCGGCAGCTTCGTCCGCATCCCGCAGGGCTATCACGATCTGTACGGAATCATCTCCGACGTCGGTGCTACTGCCACGCCTGAGACACTGGTCGACAGCGGGGCCAGAGGGGACCGCTGGCTCAAGGTGCAGCTCGTCGGCGAGGTCTTAGAAGCGACCTTCGAACGCGGGATCAGCCAGTATCCCGCGATTAACGACCAGGTGCATCTCGTCGTCGAGGAGGATCTCGCCCGCATCTACGGGACCGCTGACACAGGTCAGGTGACCATCGGTAGACTGTCGGGAGCCGAAAGCATCCCCGTCCGTGTCGATCTGGACAAGCTCGTGACGCGCCACTCTGCGGTGTTGGGGTCGACGGGCGCTGGCAAGTCGACGACGGTCACAAGCCTGCTGCGCTCCCTTTCGGTTGGCCAGGGTGACCACTCCAGCTTCCCAAATGCACGGGTGCTCCTGATGGACATCCACGGTGAGTACGGCCGCGCGCTTGGCGAGGTCGCCAAAGTCTTCCGCGTGAATCCGCGCGAGAATGAGGAACGCCTTTACGTTCCCTATTGGGCACTCGATCTGGACGACCTGTTGACGTTCCTGCTCGGCAAGACCGAGGAGAAGGCGCTAACGGCGATTCAGGACCGCATTCTCAGAGCGAAAACTGCAGTCTTAGCCCAGATGAACTATCCCGGTGTCGATGCCAACTCACTGAGCGCCGGGAGCCCTCTGCCGTTCAGCCTGAAATCGCTTTGGCTCCATCTGATCGACCCCGAAATTAAGACGTGGGTGGAGAACACTCAGCAGAACTCGGCTCAGACCGCTCCGGGCGATGCTGAAAGGCTAACGGCGCCTACCTATCCACTGCCTGGCCAAGGTAATACGTCGCCGTTCGCAAACAAGACGAACGTGCTGTCGATCCGGCGACAGCTCGAACAGCTCCGGTCACGGCTACTGGATCGACAGTATGACTTCATGCTCCATCCTGGACCTTGGGAACCGAGCCTCAATGGGGTTACGCAGAACGACCTGCCGCAACTGCTCGAGAGCTGGCTTGGACACGATCGACCAATCACGGTGCTAGATCTGTCGGGCGTGCCGAGTTCGATCCTTATGCGACTCATTGGAGGCATCCTAAACATCATTTACGAGGCCCTCTTCTGGAGCCGCGAGATGCCCGAAGGCGGGCGGGCGCGCCCCCTGCTCGTGGTTATGGAGGAGGCACATCGCTACTTGGGCCGGGACGACGCCAACCTTGCACGGGATGCCGTCCAGCGCATCGTAAAGGAGGGCCGCAAGTTCGGCCTCGGCGCGATGATTGTGAGCCAGCGCCCATCCGAGATCGACGAAACCATTCTCTCCCAGTGCGGCACGTTCTTTTCGCTGCGCCTCTCCAACTCGTCGGATCGCAGCAAGGTTCAGGCTGCCCTGCCTGACAGTCTGAGCGGAATCGTGGACAGCTTGCCTGTGCTTCGTACGGGCGAGGCTGTGATCACCGGCGAGGCTGCCAAGCTTCCTGTGCGATGCAGGATTACGCTTCCCGAGGAAGGCAAGCGGCCCGCCAGCGAGGATCCGCGCGTTGCCCACAACTGGAGTAAGGAACGCGGCAACGAGAATTACGTGAACGTCACGGCTGCGTGGCGATCCCAAAACCCAAGATGGACAGAGGAATGAATGGAACGACAGTCAGTAAGTTCGTCGAGTTTGGCTTCGGTGGGCTATGACCCCGGTTCGGAGACACTTGAAGTTGAGTTCGTTGCCACCGGCAAGGTCTATGAATACTACAATGTCCCGCAGTTCATGTACGACCGGCTGGTGGAGGCCTCCTCTATTGGACAGTTCTTCAATGCTGAGATCAGGAACGCTTATCCCGGCAACCCGATCTGATCGGCCAGTTCTGGTCGATGCCGTTGAATGAACTGAATTGTCGATGTCCGCAATCGGGCAGGCGTAATGCAGCTCGAACGACTGACTTGGGGCGCAAAGCAGCCAAAGCGTTCACTGCTGCCAGGACCTCCGCTCGAGGGCATAGACACGATTTATGAGCGCAAAAGCTCTTGAACGGAATCGAGCCGCCGACACGGCGATCATCTGTCTGGCGCGGCGGCAAGCTGCTGACAAGGCGTTGTTCCCATGAACATCGTGCTCCGATATGTTTGGCGTCGTCCCTCCTATGTTACGTGCGCGAAGCTTTCGCACGGAAACGCTGATTGCGCCGCGTCCACCAGATCTTCGACGTCGTGGATCAGCATATAATCGATACCCGACATCAGGTGGGCAAGGCGGGCGCCGTAAGCATTGTCTTTCTCATGACCTCCGCCGGACACGATCGATTTGATCAGGAAGTGGCGTGCCTCCTTGTCCTCGGGTTGGACGAGATATTGAAGGTCGCGTATAACACACTCAACCATATACATGGCAAAGGTATCGCCGATGCGCTCCGAACGCAGAATGTGATGTAAGCTGATCCCCAGGCTGCGTGCGGCGTTGGCAGGTATACTTGGCGATCCGACGTGAAGCGACTTTGGAAAGGTACGATGGGGAGAATTCGGGGGAGCTTCGCGAGTGAACTCGATCCATCTCCCCAAAGTATTGACGATTTCATAAATCAAGCGGGACGCCCATATTGGAAATTCGGCGGTATTATCGATACCGCTCCCACTCGTGTCATATACCTGCTCCAACTCGTCAACGAAGTGGTCCAGGTAGGCCAACCACATAGGGTCCTCGACGTCTTGACTGAACGCCGAACGGATCATCAAATCGAAGTATGCTATCCCGACTGCTACCGGATCATGCCAGCGGCCTTTGTCGAAGTCGTCACTTTTTCCCTTCAATTTCGAAACGTTTTTTTGGTCAGGGTTCTGAATGGAGCTGATGACATAGTCGCCAACGGGTTTCCACGCGTGAAGGGTTTCAGCTACGCGCGCATCGCTGAAATAGGCGCGAAGGATGAAATTGTGGCCGACGACGAGGTTATCACCGATGCCTTCGTAGTTGGCATTTCTCTCGAGTTCCTCGTAGAGGCGGCTCCCACGAGCAGACATCAGGGTCTCAAGCAAGCGATTTGAGAAGTCGAATCGTTGATGAACATCCAGATTGACCAACACGGCGGTGACACTCGGCCGCTGCGACGAGACGTAGTCCATGAACTGTCGGGAGAGATACATCAAGTTCAAAATGCGCTCAGCGTTTTCCTGCGCCGCATGGCCGCTCGGAAACAGACTAGCCAAGGGGCGGAGATACCTTCGTATGGGGAGCGGCTTGTCAGATCCATCACGCTTTGCCAGCAGGTCTTCGACGTCTAGTACCCGATCGCTAGCCAGCCAGTCCCGAACGCGTTGGCTCCATAGCCGCCGGTTTTGAGCCCTTTCGACGAAGGCCAGATGAGGGAGTATGAAGTCAACCGCCTTGCCATAGCTTGCCTGATGAAAGAGTTGCTCCAGCAAATCGGCCATAGGTCGCAACGACCGCTGGCTTGGCGGAAGTGACGTGGCAACCAAGAACGCCAATATCATCCATACAAGGACGACAAAGAAGGCCGCCATCTGGGGAGTGAACCGGCCATTTGCCGACATTTGCATAGAGCCGCAAACAGCGTGCAACGTGGACGGGCACGGAAGTGCGACAAACTGAAAGAATTCGAAGTAGAGTGTAAGTAGCAGCGCCAGAACTGCAATTACAATCTGCCCCCCGAGCTGCAGTCGAATACGTAGACGCGCAACGGGCGGTATGATTGCGTAAACGGCTACAGCCAAGCCGAGAAAAGTCAAGAAGCCGTCAAGTGTCATCACGGTCGGATCTTTTGCCTAGAGAGAATGCCTTCATAGGCCAGCTTCTGGTTAGCGCGAAGGGTGGATGCAACGATAACGGTAGTAAGCTAATGGACTAGCAGAGAAAAGAGGTGTCGCCGGCTCGGAAAATGCTAAACATGTTGCGCTGAGCGGGTCTCCAGCTATCGACATGCACTCTATCGACGTTCTCATTGACTCTAAGGCCCGTACGATGTGCACTAGACCTCATCCAATAGTCCCTAGGGGTACCAAACTGCGGAACTGTGCCTCGAAGCCTCCACCCCCAACCTCGTCGAAACGATCGACGGCGGGTCCCACTTGCTTACTTGTCAAAGAAGGCAGGATAGAACCGATTTCCTCGAGGTTGTGGATGACCCCCCAATGGCTCCCGTTGTTGTTTCCGTCGATCAAGACGGCGGCGGCGAGACTTCGACTCGAAAAGAGATGATTTTCTGAGAAGACTAGAAGATCAGGGTTGTCGGCCGCTATCAGAACGCCTTGAGCTATAAGTTCATCGCGCTTGGCTGTGTCCCGCTTTCCGACCGGCGATCCCTCGCACACGGTGGTCGAGCCAGACCGTATCAAGAACTTCGAGCCAACCGTCTTGCCGAACGCGACTGTCTTCTCTTTTCTGATCTCAACCCATTCTTCGGGAGAAGAGTCGTCCATTACCTGCATCATCAGTGGTTCCCAATTGAACTTGGATTTACATCGGAAGCGGTGATTCGCCGATATCACAATACTCACTGGCGCACTCGTTTTCTCTCTCATAGGATGAGTTCATGAAAGCGATTCTCAACCAAATACAACTGAGCGCCTCAGATCTGGTCGGCCATCTCAACTGCGACCATCTCACGGGTCTCGACCTCAGATCCATGACGGGTGAGCTTGCCAAGCCGACACAATGGGATCCGCTTCTCGAAGTTCTACGTGAACGAGGTTTCCGGCACGAGGCGGCTTTCATCGAGCATCTGGGTAGCTTGGGCCTGATGGTTGAAGAAATCGAAGGCGTTGGCATCGAGGACACTTGTGTCTCAGCGACGATCGCGGCGATGAAGCGCGGCGTGGATGTCATCGTGCAAGGAGCGCTGCGAAACGGAAACTGGGCCGGCCGTGTCGACGTGCTGCGGAAAGTTGCCAGACCGAGCAAGCTCGGTGACTGGTCATATGAGGTCTATGACACCAAACTGGCCCGCGAGACACGCGCCGGAACCGTCCTGCAGCTCTGTCTTTACTCTGATCTTCTGACAGCGGCTCAGGGCTCCGAGCCGGAGTTCACCTATGTCGTGGTACCTTGGACGGAGTTCGAACCCGAGCGGCTGCGCGTCGCTGACTACGGCGCATATTATCGGAAGGCCAAGAGCGCAACGGAATCTGCCGTCGCCAATGGCGTTGCGGACACCTATCCAGAGCCAACGGCCCATTGCGACATCTGTCGGTGGTTCGACACCTGCGACAAACGCCGGCGCGACGACGACCACCTGTCGTTCGTGGCAGGTATCAGCCATAATCAGATAGCGGAACTTACGTCGCGCGGTATCAACACTTTGGATGCGCTTGCGCAAATGCCATTGCCGATGCCTTGGAAACCCGAGCGCGGGGCGGCTCAATCCTATGAGCGCGTGCGTGAGCAGGCGCGCATCCAGGCGGAAGCCCGCCAGACCGGTACCCCGAGCTTCGAGCTTCTTCGCGTCGAACCCGGCCTGGGGCTATCGGGACTGCCGGAACCTAGTGAGGGAGATATCTTCTTCGATCTCGAAGGCGATCCCTTCGTCGGTGAACATGGGCTGGAGTACCTGTTCGGATATCAATACCAAGACAATGGTGGGCAGCCCGCCTACGTCTGCGATTGGTCTTTCGACCGCGAGGGTGAGAAAGCAGCGTTCGAGCGGTTCGTAGACCTCGTTGTCGAGCGAAGGAAGACGTATCCTGGTCTACACGTCTACCACTTCGCACCCTATGAGCCGGCGGCGTTGAAGAGGCTGATGGGTCGCTACGCGACACGCGAAGACGAAATCGATCAGTTCCTTCGAAATCTAGTGTTCGTCGATCTTTATAGCGTCGTGAGAAACGGCGTCCGGGCGAGCGTGGAGAGCTACTCGATCAAACGGCTTGAGGCTTTCTATGGCTACGAGCGCAAGGTGGCGCTTTGGGATGCGAACATCGCCCTCTCCTCTTTTCAAGCGGGGCTTGAACTCGATGATGTTTCGTCGATCACCGATGCTGAACGGGATATTGTCAAAGGCTACAACGAGGACGATTGCGTTTCGACGCGGTATTTGAGGGACTGGCTGGAAGGGCTGCGATTGCAGCTTGTCGCCGACGGCGTCGATGTGCCCCGCCGTCCCCTGATGGACGAAGTGCCAAGCGAGGAGCTTTCGGAGCGGCAGAAACATGTCGCCGAACTGACCGAAAAGCTGCTCATGGGCATTCCCGTCGATGAATTGGAACGGTCTCCCGAGCAACATGCCCAGTGGATACTCGCCAATATTCTCGATTGGCACCGGCGCGAAGACAAGGCTGTCTGGTGGGAGTATTACCGCCTCAAGGACCTTAGCGCGGACGAGCTTATCGACGAGGGAGCTGCGGTAGCTGGCCTCTCGTTCGTCGGTGAGGTTCCGGGAAGTAAAGGAAGGACGCCCACGCACCGGTATGCCTTTGTGGCCCAGGACACGGATGTCCGCCCCGGCAGGTCGCTTTGCCAGATTGGTGGCAACAAATTCGGTAGCGTGGTCGAAATCTCCAGCGAGAGCGGAACGATCGACATCAAAAAGAGGACTGACAGCGTCTCCATTCACCCCCAAGCGGTTTTTGTGCACGAACATATCCGCGCGGACGAGCAGGCAGGCGCTTTGTTGCGGATCGGCGAGTTTGTGGCCGACAACGGCATCACCGGCATCGGGCGATTTCAAGCCGCTCGCGAACTTCTGATGCGCCTTCCGCCGCATATTGATGGAGGCAAGCTTCAGCAGGCAGGCGAGAGCACCTTGGCGGCCGCGCAAAGGATCGCAAACAAGCTCGAGCAAGGCGTTCTTCCGATCCAGGGGCCGCCGGGAACCGGTAAGTCTCACACCGGAGCGCGGATGATCTGCCAGTTCGTGGCGGATGGCAGGAAGGTCGGAATAACGGCGAACAGTCACAAGGTGATCCGTAGTCTGCTGGATAAGGTCATCGAGGCGGCGCAGGAGCTGGATCTAAACATCCGTTGCATCCAGAAACCCGAAGCCGACAACTCGGAGGTCGGGACGGATCGCCTTGGCTTTGCAAAGAAGAACGAGGATCTGATCGAGGCTATGACGTCCGGCGACTGCCATGTTGCCGGCGCGACGAGCTTTCTTTGGGCACGTGCTAATGCCGAGGACGTTCTGGATGTACTGTTTGTCGACGAAGCCGCACAGATGTCGTTGGCCAACGTACTTGCGGTATCGCAAGCTGCAAAGCGTCTTGTGCTTCTTGGAGACCCGCAACAGCTCGACCAACCGACGCAGGGCACACATCCGGATGGCGTTGGCGTCTCCTCGCTCGAACACGTTCTTGGTGGCCAGCAAACGATCGGTTCTGCGCAAGGTCTTTTCCTTGCGGAGACCTGGCGGATGCATCCCGACGTCTGTGACTTTATTTCGGAGCTATTCTACGAGAGCAAGCTGGCCCCGGTCGCCGCTTGCAGAAAACAACGGATCATCTCCACCGGAGCGATAAACGGCTCCGGACTGCGATATTTGCCCGTGGAGCATTCAGGAAATGCCAGTTCCTCGATCGAGGAAGCCGAGGCGATCACGGCGATCGTCACCAAGATTGTGAAAGAGAAACCTCAATGGGTCGATCGTGACGGCGAGGTCCGCCCGATCTCGCTCGACGACATAGTCATCATCACGCCCTATAACGCCCAGGTGCTGGAGATCCAAAAGCGATTGCCGTCCGCGAGGGTTGGCACGGTCGATAAATTCCAGGGACAGGAAGCGCCGATCGCGATCTATTCGATGGCGACGTCAAGTTACGCTGAAGCCCCACGAGGCATGGAGTTTCTTTACAGCTCCAATCGGTTCAACGTTGCGATCTCCCGGGCGAAATGTCTGGCAATACTGGTAGCATCGCCGGCAATCTTCGACGTCGACTGCAAAACGCCTCGGCAAATGCAGCTAGCCAACGCCCTCTGCAGGTATCTCGAGTTGGCCGGTACCGTTCAGTAGCCACGACTTAGACTAATATTGCTTATTACCGCTCGTAAGCCGGCGCGACATCTCCAAGTTCTCGAGGCAAGCAGTCGTTCATCGATGCCCAGAGCAAAGCGCGAGCGCGGCTAAAAAGGGGGGACTCCTGTTCTGGCTTTCCAAAAAGGGAACCCGCAACCAAGCAAGATTAACCCAGCCAACCGGACAGCAATCAAATTCAAAGAATTCACCGCTAAGGGTTTTGTCCTGATGCGAAACGAGGGGCGGTCGTTTGACGCCTATTAAGCTTTTGGGGGAAAGATGAAGGTCGCACTACTCAACGCCGGAACAATGCACACCACATTGAATCGCCTTATCAGCGACCATGATGAAATCCAGATTGCGGTGGCATGGGGATATAATGGCAAGCTGGCCGACGTACTCATGGAGAACAGGGCAAAATTTCGCTCCGTCACATTCGGCTTAAACGGCTTTGCGACGTCACCGGATCTTGTAGAGCGCCTAATCGGCACGAAGAATGCCTTTATCGCTAAAGCGGACAAGGGCATCTTCCATCCCAAGCTCTATCTGTTCCGAACTGGAAGCAAAGCTGAGGCCGTCGTTGGAAGTGCCAACTTCACTAATGGCGGTCTCGGCCTGAATCGCGAGGCTTGTCTGCACATCGAAGGCGCGTGCAACAGCGAAATTTTTGACCAGATTCAGAGCGAGCTTTCCGGCTACGACTTACTGAAACAGCTCGTCACCCAAACGCTTGCGGACAGCTATCGTCGACAATTTGACGCCGCGCGTAAGAGGCTCGGCCAGCGCGATCCGATCCTTCCTGACGACAAGAAGGGCGGGAAGGGCCTCACTTCTCCCTTGGCTAGGATGAGCTGGGACGAATTTGCGGAAACGGCGAAGAGAGACCCGCATCATAATTTCACGCGCCGCATGAAGCTCCTTCGCGAGATGCAGCGCCTTTTCGCGAGCGCCGGGCGGCTCTCAGATCTTTCAGCAGCCGAATGGAAGGGGATCGCTGGCACGCTGGGCAACGCCGAGAAGGAAACCGCGGGCCTTGGCGACCACGATTGGGGGTGGTTCGGCTCAATGGGAGGAAATGGCGACTTTGCCGGTCTGGTCGCGAGGCAAGACAGTCAAATTGACGCCGCCTTGGACTGCATCCCCCGGAAAGACCCTGTAACTTTGGAGGATTTCGAGGAATATTGTCGCAGATTTCGCAAAACATTTGTGGATGCCAAAGCTCATCACGTTGGCGAATATCCTACTGCGACGCGGCTTCTCGCTATGAAGCGCCCCGACACGTTCGTCTGCGCGAACGGAAAAAACAAGGCTAATCTGGCAAAAGCTCTAAATTTCGCGCCAACAACGCTTTCGTTGGAAAATTACTGGGATCGAGTTATCGTCCCGATTCAGTCGTCGCCTTGGTATAACGCACCGCGCCCCTCGCTGGACGATAGCGAGTTGTGGGACTATAGAGTCGCCATGCTCGACACGATATATTACGACGAACATGCCTGACAACACTTCCCGCCACCGTTTACCCTTGACAAACTAGGCCAACTTTCACGACCGCCGCGCCAAACGGCTGCGAAGTTTCAACTGAAGTGATTTGGACGCGCAAAGTATCAACATGGATTGAAGTGGTGGGTTGCAGGAACGCGTGCGAGGATTTCTGCGACACACGATGGTGCGTGTGGTCGACCCCATATTCTTCAATGACTGGCAGCTGCTGCCGAAAACGGTCTAAACGGCCAAAGCTCTTGAGAAAGTGGAACCGCAAACACCTCGACAGGACCTTGTCAATTCTGTGCTCTTGAAGGGAGTCGAACCGTCGACCAGGCGATTTCCGTCATGTGGCATATCGTTGATTTATGGAACCACAGCTTCTGATCTATTTAAAAAGGTCTTACGAAATTTAACTCGGCTGAAAACTTGCCTTAACTCCGATAAATGCCCTTTGCGCGCAAGAATTGAGGCGGCTGAACCCCGGGCGACAAGCCATGACCTGTCGTTCTTTCTTGACAAAGCAATCTGATGTCAACTCAACTATCAGCCTCGAGCCCAATCAAAATAGCTATCAGGCGACTGGATGCAGTAAAGGTTTACCGCACCGACAGGGAATGGCAGGAAGTAGAATCCTATTTGCAAGGGATGTGCTTTCATCACAATCACCGCATCTCCGATTTACCGCGGGTCATTTCGAGATAGGTAGCCGTTCTCCGGCTCTCACCGCGCCTTTCAGTCGATTGCCCGATGGCGCTAATGGACAGACATAGCGGGAAGAATATGCGCACGAAGGAAAATAGGAGAAGTTGAAATCGAGCACTAGTGTGCCGTCCGGACGGACAACTCCGAGATCCGCTCCCTTGATGGTGTCGAGGAGATATCGGCCACCGCCATACGTCTCGGTCCCTGAGGTCGCGTCGACAAACGGCAGGAACACGCCACCGCCGTACCCCTCAATCCAGTAAAGGGTCAATTCGCCACCCAATCTGGTCTCCAGCCCCGTTGTACGGGAGAATGCATACATCGACAGGTCGCCATCCACCCTGTTGCGACGGTTGTCCGTTCCGGCGTTACCGGGACAAGCTGTACCGTCAGGCGCAACGAGGGATCATAAGAAAATGTCGTCGGCCCTTCGAACGTCTTGCGGTCCGCCGATTCAATTGGCGACTGAGGATGGTCGCGAAACAGGGTCGAACGGGTGCCGCACCAAAGCCTCCAGGCAGCAACCGCATCCGGACTAGAACGTACCTCGTAGTAGAGATTTGCGATCTTCTCGCGCCATTCCCACAGTTGTTGAGTCTCGTTCAAATCATTTCCTCCCATGTCAGAAATTACGCGGCTTTCGTTCATCGAAACGCTCGCCCAATCATCGCGGCACAACTATATACCTGCCGGATTTGCTCTGCCTACGTCACCATGTGCGACGCACATTTGGGTGCTATGTCAACGAGGACATGACCACAGCTAAAAAGCTTCGGCAAGCCGCATCGGTTTCCGGCCATCGAACAGGCAGCCTGCGCGCTCGGCCGGCGACGATGATCATCGACGGCGAGGCCGTTGTGCTCGACGAAGAGGGGCGGCCCAATTTCGGGCCGCTGCAACAATCGCTTGGCGCATCCGGCAAAAATGCGGGTAACCGTGCCTCCGACGCAATCCTATACGCATTCGATCTCATCTATCTGGACGGACACGATCTGCGCAATGTCGAATACGGATCGCGCCGACATCTCCTCGAAGACGTGCTGAACGGCAAAGACGGCGCCTTTCGGCTATCGGAAACACTCGACGCCGAACCCGCCGTCCTGTTGGAGTATGTCTGCCGCCTCGGTCTGGAAGGGATCGTCGGCAAGCATTGTGATCAGCCCTATCGTTCCGGCCGAACCGGAGATTGGCATCTTCCTACCGTCAGCTTGAGTGCAAATGCTGCCCTGAACCCCATGAACCGTGGCTCTCAGGCGGTCACGCGAAACGCGCAATCATCCAGAAAATGCAGCGTGGGTGTAGATGTTCTACACGAGTGAAATTATTTTGCTCTTGAATGGATACGAACCAACGGCCCCTAGAGTTTCCAGAAAACTCCAGCGTAGCGTTAAGAGGGTAATGATGCAGCAGTATGGAGTCCGCTTCGCCCCTATCATTCATATGAGCGAGGATAAAGCATTCGACGGGAACGCCGTTGGTACTCGATCGATACGCCTCCATGAAGAAATTGTCGCCCCAATTTCCGTAATAGTGTGTATTCTTGGAATTCATACAGTGTACGGGCGCAAGTGAACTGCATGCTTTAGGACTGCGCCCTCGGGAGTTGCATCCTGTGCAAGTTTGCCCAGCCGCGGGGGCGGTCCGTCTGGACGTGGAGGGGTTGGCGACGTGTGGGTAAACTTCATGGTTCTACTCCAGCATGAGTGTTGCAAATGCGCTGCCGCCGACCTTTTTTGGCACTCAAGCGCTGACCATTCTTGACGAGCCAGCGCAAAAATGCCGGGGAATGGCCGGGCCGTGAGAAATTTAGTCGCTTTAAGGGCAAGGGCCTGCGGAACGGGTTGTCGGCCGAAGAAAACAGGGTGCTTGCCAATACTCCCCATATTGATCAAGCAATGGTACTGATCCTCCGAGGCCTTACGAAATCGAAGCTTGGTGCTCACAAAGGGACGAGCGCTAAACAGTATTAAGCCTACCGCTGAGGACCTGGCGACGATGGGCAAGGCGATCTGTCGAAGCCGCTCGTATCCGTTGCCAGTCCCGCCTCCCTAGACTAACACGCAGTCTCTGACCAACTGCTTCCATAATTGGCATCCACCAATTTGGTGGTCACCAAGCATCTATACGGGCATCGCTAGGAGAATGATCGCTGATGCACCAGACCGGTTGAATAGCGCCCGCGCTTCGCCCGGTGCTAGTCTACAACTATCCAGCTGTCTTAACGTTACCGACTCGGTCGATGTCTCAACCGTCACTTCGCCCGAAATCACCACGTAGATTTTTTCAACGTTCGCATCCTTCAAGGAGGTTCGCGCACTAGGAAGCAGGTGCGACAGACCAATCCAAATCGTGTCGGTGTTCGTTGCCTCCTTTCCCTGAAGGCGCAGGCATTGCATGTCATAGTGCTCGGCCGCCTCGTACGGTCGAGCTTCGTTGTACCGCGTTACTTGCATGTTTGGTCCTCACGGCTTCAACAATATGCGGTCCGGCGTTCCACGCAGAACGGATGCATATGCCTTGGCTGCATCATTGAGCCCGTAGCAGGTGGCGGAATTGATCGGAAAGGGCTTGAGCAGGCCTTCCTCGAACTTCGCTTTCAGCCGGTCGAAGATCCGTGCTCCGTCGACCGACGACAGTGCGAGCGTATCGATGCCGATGTATTTGTGGCGACCGCGGAAGAAGTTGAAGATATCAAACGGCACGGCGCGATCGAAGGTCGAGATAAAGATTTGCCGCGCCTGCTTCGCCATGGCCTTGTTGGCCAATTCGAAATACGGGCTGCCAACGGTATTGAAGACGATGTCAGCACCATGGCCGCCCGTCTGCTCGCGAACGATGGCCGCCACATCGTCCTTGCTGCTATCCAGCATTTCGACCGGGCCGTTCGTATGGCCTAACAACGGTTGGCCGTCATATTCGACTGCGAAGACCTTGGCGCCGGTCATCGTCGCAAGCTGGATTGCCGCCTGCCCCACCTTTCCGTTGCCACCGCAGACGAGCACCACATCGGTTGGCTGCACACCGCCGGCTTCGCGCAGTCCTTCATAAGCCGTGATAAAGGGAACGCCGATGGAGCCGGCCTCTTCCATTGTGAAATTGCCGGGCTTCTGGCGCACTGCCTTCTCATCGAGGACCATCCATTTGGCATGGCTGCCGTCCTGGCTGATGCCGAGCTCGCCGCCACCGCCCCAGATCTCCCAGCCGATCATGTGTCTTGGTCCTTCGCGCACGATGCCGCCGAAATCGCGCCCGGGCGTGCGTGGCCAGATGGCGTGCGGCATATGTCCGAGCGAGGCCTTGACATCGCTTGGATTAACGCCGGCTGCTACGATCTCGACCAGCACCTGCCCGGGTCCGGGTCGCGGCACGCTTACATCGGAAACCTCGATCTGCAGGTTGTCGAGATCCGGCGACGGCGTTGTGACGCGCAGCGCCTTGCCCAACTTGGCGTCGATCTGGATATTCATGGTATTGTCCTTTCTGAGACCGGGTCGGCCATCGGGATTTCAGGGCTTCAGGTTGAGAATCTCGCGGGCTTGCGACGGGCTTGCGATGCGGCCGCCCATCTTTTCGATGATGTCGCGAGCGCGCTCGACGAGTTCGCCGTTGCCCTTCGCAAGGACGCCCTTGGCGATGTATGAAGTGTCTTCCAGGCCGACACGCACGTGTCCGCCGAGCAGGTACGCCTGTGCCACCATCGGAAACGACATCCGCCCGACACCAAACCCTGTCCAGACTGCATCCTGCGGCAGCATGCGCGCTGCCGTCGCCATCGCATCGGTGGTCGACGGGAGGCCATACTTGACCCCGGTGACGATTGTGAACATCGCGGGCGATTTCAGCACGCCGGCTTTGAGCAGGTCGTGGGCGAGCTGGATGTCGCCGGTGTCGAAAACTTCCAGTTCCGATTTCGCGCCGGCGCTTTCGATGATTTCGGCCATGATCTTCACGTTACCGGGGGTGTTGATCACCACTTCGGCGCCAAAAGTCATTGTATTCAGATCAAGCGTGGCGATGTCGGGCTTCAGCGCGACGATATGCTCAACGCGATGCTCGGGCCGCATCAACGTGGTTCGCGGCCCGGCTACCGCCGGGTTTTCATCGCTTGGATGGTAACGGCCGCCCGGCCCGGTGGTGACGTTGAGGATGACTGCGTCGTTCTTCGCCCGGATCCGTTCGATGACCTCGCGGTAATGCGCGATCTCCATCGACGGTTTTCCGGTCTCCGGATGGCGGACATGGATATGCACGACAGCTGCGCCTGCATCCGCCGCCTCCAGACAGGAATTGGCGATTTCTTCGGGCGTGACCGGCAGACCGGGATGGTTTTCGCGCGTCGTGAGATTGCCGGTAATCGCGCAGGTGATGATGACGTTCTGCTGCATCAGAGATGCCTCCCCCCGTCGATGACGATACGAGTGCCCGTCGAGAATTTGAGATGGGTCGCACAGGCAAGAACGGCTTCGGCCACGTCGGTCGGCGTCGTAATGCGCTTCAACGGCGTGGCGGCGGCCGCCTTATCCTTGAACTCCTGGCCGCGACCGGGAACAAACTCGGTATCGACGACGCCGGGAGAAACAGCCATCACCCGGATCGCCGGAGCCAGGGCCCGGGCGAGCGAATTCGTCATGATATCGAGGCCCGCCTTTGCCCCGCAATAGGCGATATTCGATCCGATGCCGGTGAAAGCGGCAATCGAGGAGACATTGACGATAAGGCCGTGGCCGCTCTTTGCCAGCGCCGGCGCAAAGGCGCGAATGGTCGCAAAGACGCCCCGCCAATTGTTGACGAAGACCTGGTCGATGAGCTCGTCGGTGAGCGCCTCGAGATCGGCGTGTGCTACAGGCTTCGTGACGCCCGCCGCGTTCACGAGAATATCGGCGCGTCCGCAGGCCGAGAGCACGGCGGTGCAGAAAGTGCCGATCGACGAGGTATCCTCGATCGAAACGGGAAGTGCGATATGGCCGCTTCCCGGCAACGCCTCCGCGATCGCCCTTGCCTTCTCCTCCCCGGATCGATAGCCGACCACCACGGCCGCACCCGCTTGGGCAAGCAGGCGGCATGTCTCGCTGCCGATGCCGCCGGATCCGCCGACAACGATCGCGACCTGGCCCTTAAGGGTGTCAGACTGAACAATCTCGCTCATTGTCATGCCTTTGTTCCGGAGATGGGCGGGATGGGATAAGTCGGCTCGCCTTCGAGCAGCTTGAAAGTGTAGTCGCAGGTATAGAATGGGAGCTGCTCGCCCGGATATTCCGGATGCGGCTCGCGATGCTCGACGAAATCGCCGACAATCTGCGCCTTCGCACCGAACACGACATCGGTCACAAGGGCTTCCTGCTTATCGGAAAAGATTTGGGTTATCAGCGTCTTGTGACCGGGCGCCGACACGATGAAGTGTATGTGCGCCGGCCGCATCGGATGACGCTTCTGCGCATGGAGCAAAACGCCGACCGGACCATCCGTTGGAACAGGGTAGCCAGCGGGCTTGACCGACTTGAAGCGGAAACTGCCCGTCTCGTCGGTATGGAAGAGGCCACGTAGATTGAAATCGTCCTGCTCGCTGTCCTGGTTTTCGTAAAGGCCGACAGGCGAGGCCTGCCAAATGTCGAGTTTTGCGCCCGCAACAGGCGCTCCATCGACGCCGATCACCCGACCGGAGAAGAACAGCGCTGGTCCCGGCGTCTCCGAGCGCGCGATGCATTCGCCATCCGAACATTCCGGGGCGTGACCACGATAGAACGGGCCGAGGAGCGCCGACATCGTCTCGCCCTGCATGCCGTCATTGTTGATGAGGTCGATCAGGGTGGACGCGCCGAGAACGTCGGCGGCCAGCACGACCTCGTTGTTGGTCTCGTGCGTATGATGGCCGAGCGCTGCGATCCAGCGCAGGCCATACTCGAATTCCTCTTCGGTCGGGCGGGTCTCGACGATGAACTGATGAAGATGGTTGATCAAGGCGTCCATGATCGCCTTGAGGCGTGGATTGGTCGTCTTCGCCATGGCGGCCAGGACCGTGGGCTTGACGTCCGCGATTGTCGCAATCAGCTTGGGTTCGATGGTTACGTGTTGCATTGTCGTCTCCTCCTGTGTGCCGGCACGGCCGCTCATGCGGCGGCATGCGCCGTCCGTTTCAGGGATTGCAGGTGTGGGTATTTTTCGGTCAATAGAGACCCGTGATAGTAAGTCTGCGAGAAAGCATCGCTCGCCTTGATGTTGCGCAGCCAAAGATCGATCTGAGGTGAATCGGCCCAGAGATGACCGAGGTTGATATCGCCCATACGGACGATGACCGGCATGATGGCGATGTCAACCAATGTCAGATCGGCACCGAGCAGCCAGGGGCCGCCGCCTTCGCGCAGCCAATGCGCCATGCGGTCGATCCCTCGCTTGAGCCGGCCGATTGCTTCGTCCATCTCCGACTGGGGGAAGCCGGTCCTCCCCATCTTCAGGAGAAACTCGCGACGCAGGGGCTTGCTTTCGCAGACGGCGAGGAATTCCCCTTCCGTCATTGCCTGGTAATGCGGCAGGAAGGCCAAATTGTACGAAGGTACGCGAACGGCCGGCGTCGGCACTTCATCGATGAAGCGCATCATCGCCCGCATGCGTGCGAGATCCAAAGGCGCGCGCGGCCGCAACGGCGCCACGTCGCCAAGCGTGTCTTCGAGGTACTCCATGATGACGGCGGAATCAACGACCGGCGTGCCGTTGTGGACAAGCGTCGGGACGACGCCGTTCGGGTTGATCGCAAGATACTCGGGCTTCAGCTGGTCGCCCTTGAACAGGTCGAGCCTGTGCTCCTCGAAGGCCTTCCCCTTGGTGTGAAGCGTATAGCGAACGCGCTGACTGCAGGTCGATTGCGGTGCGTTGTACAGTACGTATTCAGACATGGCTTTCTCCTCC
>NZ_JBNDHT010000052.1:0-40096 GCF_056755115.1 Rhizobium sp. SVR5-2C
AGGCTCAGGACGTCATTCTGAACGGAACGGACGAGAAGATCGAGTTCCATTATGCCGACGGCGCGCGATCCTATACCACGCACAAGAGCTTCGAAGGCATCGTCACTAATCTGGAACGCCGCTGGAAGGAGACGGATTCCGCCTGGGCGCGGGAAGAGATCGAGCGCTTCATGTCGGCAGCCCCCTGCCCGGCCTGCAACGGTTTCCGCCTGAAGCCGGAGGCGCTGGCGGTCAAGATCAACAAGCTGCATATCGGCCAGGTCACCGAGATGTCGATCCGCAAGGCCCGCGATTGGTTCGAGACGCTGCCCGCCGTTTTCTCGGCCAAGCAGAACGAGATTGCCGTCCGCATTCTGAAGGAAATCCGGGAGCGCCTGCGCTTCCTGAATGACGTCGGCCTCGACTATCTCAGTCTGTCGCGCAATTCCGGCACGCTATCTGGCGGTGAAAGCCAGCGCATCCGCCTCGCCTCCCAGATTGGCTCGGGCCTGACCGGCGTGCTTTATGTTCTCGACGAGCCGTCCATCGGCCTGCATCAGCGCGACAACGCCCGTCTGCTCGAGACGCTGAAACATCTGCGCGACATCGGCAACACGGTGATCGTCGTCGAGCACGACGAGGATGCCATCCTGACGGCCGACGACGTGGTCGACATCGGTCCGGCGGCCGGAGTGCACGGCGGCCAGATCGTCGCGCATGGCACGCCGCAGGACATCATGGCGAACCCCAAGTCGCTGACCGGGAAGTATCTCTCGGGCGAACTCGGCGTGCCCGTGCCCGACGAGCGCCGCAAGCCGAAGAAGGGCCGCGAGATCAAGGTCATCGGCGCCCGCGGCAACAATTTGAAAAACGTCACCGCATCCATTCCGCTCGGCGTTTTCACCGCCGTCACCGGCGTTTCGGGTGGCGGCAAGTCGACTTTCCTGGTCGAGACACTGTATAAGTCAGCGGCGCGCCGTGTCATGGGCGCCCGCGAAATCCCGGCCGATCACGACCGGATTGACGGCTTCGAGCATATCGACAAGGTGATCGATATCGACCAGTCGCCGATCGGCCGCACGCCGCGCTCGAACCCGGCGACATACACCGGTGCCTTCACGCCGATCCGTGACTGGTTCTCCGGCCTGCCCGAGGCGAAGGCGCGCGGGTATCAGCCGGGCCGGTTCTCGTTCAACGTCAAGGGCGGACGCTGTGAGGCCTGCCAGGGCGACGGCGTCATCAAGATCGAGATGCACTTCCTGCCGGACGTTTACGTGACCTGCGACGTTTGCCACGGCAAGCGCTACAATCGCGAAACGCTGGAAGTCACGTTCAAGCACAAGTCCATTGCCGACGTGCTCGACATGACGGTGGAGGAAGGTGTCGAGTTCTTCGCCGCGGTACCTGCCGTGCGCGACAAGCTGCAGTCGCTCAAGGACGTCGGCCTCGGCTATATCAAGGTCGGCCAGCAGGCGAATACGCTCTCGGGCGGCGAGGCACAGCGCGTCAAGCTCGCCAAGGAGCTTTCGAAACGCTCGACGGGCCGCACGCTCTATATCCTGGATGAGCCGACGACCGGGCTGCACTTCCACGATGTCGCGAAACTCCTCGAAATGCTGCACGAGCTGGTCAATCAAGGCAATTCCGTCGTGGTGATCGAGCATAATCTCGAAGTCATCAAGACGGCCGACTGGGTGCTCGATTTCGGCCCGGAGGGCGGTGATGGTGGCGGCGAGATCGTCGCGTCCGGCACGCCGGAGGCGATCGTCAAGGAGCCCCGGTCCTATACCGGCCAGTTCCTGAGGGAACTGCTGGAACGCCGGCCGGTGAAGAAGACTGTAGTGGCGGCGGAGTAGCCGTTCGGGAAACAAGACGCGCCACGGCGCAGTGGGGGACATAGATGAGCAACTCCGGTACGATCCGGGTCGGCATTGGCGGCTGGACCTTCGAGCCCTGGCGTGGGCATTTCTTTCCTGCCGACCTCAGGCAGAAGGACGAGCTCAACTACGCCAGCCGCAAGTTGAAGGTCATCGAGGTCAACGGCACGTATTACAGCTCGCAGAAGCCCGAGACCTTCGCGAAATGGGCGGCCGACGTGCCGGACGGGTTCATCTTTTCGCTGAAGGCCAGCCGGTTCGTGACCAACAGGCGCGTCCTTGGCGAAGCAGGCGAATCGATGGAGCGTTTCCTGACGCAGGGGCTGACGGAGCTCGGTGACCGGCTGGGGCCGATCCTCTGGCAGTTCGCTCCGACCAAGAAGTTCGATGCCGAGGATTTCGAAGCTTTCCTAAAGCTTTTGCCGGACAAACAGGACGGCCTGCCGTTGCGGCACGTCGTCGAGGTGCGGCACGACTCCTTCAAGGTGCCGGAATTCGTCGCTCTGCTGGCGAAATACGGCGTCGCGCCGGTCGTGGCCGAGCATTTCGACTATCCGATGATCGCCGACGTGACGGCTGATTTCGTCTACGCCCGGCTGCAAAAGGGCTCGGACGAGATCAAGACCTGCTATCCTCCCAAGGACCTGAAGGCATGGGCCAAAAGGCTCGAGACTTGGGCCGAAGGCAAGGTGCCGGACGATCTGCCGTTGATCGACAAAGACCGAAAGGTCAAGAGCGAACCGCGGGATGTCTTTGCCTTTATGATCCACGAGGGCAAGGTCAACGCGCCGTTCGGGGCGATCGCTCTTCAGGAAGAAGTCGGCAAGTAGTCAGAACGGCAGGACATGGGCGACGAGATCTTCGGCGGTCAAACCTTTGCCGGCGCGCTGTGCAGCTTCACCGTGGAGATAGACACCGGCTGCGGCCGCCTCGAACGCGGGCAGACCCTGCGCCAGATACGCGCCGATGATGCCGGCAAGAACATCGCCTGAGCCTGCCGTTGCGAGCCAGATGGGCGCGTTCGTATTGATCAGTGCCCTGCCGTCCGGCGAAGCAATGACGGTATCAGCGCCCTTATAGACGATCGCGGCATTGGCCCGCTTTGCCGCCGCCTGCGCCCTGTCGATCTTGCTGAGCTTCTTGTCCGCGGCGATATCCGGAAAGAGGCGCGCGAATTCGCCTTCATGCGGCGTCAGAACGAGATGCGGTTCGCCTTCGGCGAAGAGATCGAAAGGCTCTTGCGGGCTCTCTTTGAATGAGGTGATGCCGTCTGCGTCGAGCACCAGATGGCGATCGCGCAATGCGGCGACGAAGGCTCTTGCCTTTGCGCCGATACCGAAACCCGGCCCGAGCACGAAGGTCTGCAAGCGCTCATCGCCCAGCCAGTCGCGCAGCGCGGTCTCGTTGTCGATGATACGCAGCATGATGGCTGTCAGGTGGGCACTGTTTTCGGCCGCCGCCTCCGCCGGCGAGGCAATGGTCACGAGACCTGCTCCCCCTCTCAGTCCAGCCATCGCCGTCATCCGCGCCGCGCCGGTCTTCCCCGCTCCGCCCGAGAAAACGGCAAGGTGTCCTCGTTTGTATTTGTGCGTCTCCAGTTTCCCCGCGGGCAGAAGGTGCTTCCATCTGGCCGGAGCGTTCTCGCCGACCATCCCTGAGGAACAAGCCTTGATGATACGGCCCGGAATGCCGATGCCGATGACTTCGATGTTTCCGCAACGCTCTCTGCCCGGCATCAGCAGGTGGCCCGGTTTGCGTGTCATGAACGTGACTGTGTGATCCGCCTTGAACGCCGCCCCCAGGACCTCGCCACTGCGGCCATCGACACCGGATGGCAGGTCGACGGAAAGGACCGGGACCGCGGCATCCATCACCCGTTCGATCACGGATCGCACCTCTGGCGGCATATCCCTTCCGAGCCCTGCCCCGAAAATCGCATCGATGACGACATCCCCCTGCCTCGGCTCATAAGTGTCAAGCGGCTGCGGCGTGAGCGGGCATTCGGCCTTTGCGCGCTCGGCATCGCCCTGAAGCCTCGCGAGGTCACCCAGATGAAAGACGGTGGTCGCTGCACCGCTCTCGGCAAGAAAGCGTGCCGCCACATAGCCGTCTCCACCATTGTTGCCCGGGCCGCAGAGGACGGCGAAGCGCTGGGCGCCCGGGTAGAGTCGCAAAGCGGCAGCAGCCACTGCGGCGCCCGCCGTCGCCATCAGCCCGAAGGAGGAAATTCCCGATTGAGCCGCAGCGGCATCCGCGGCCGCCATCTCTGCAGGGGTAAGAAGGAGATCACTCAGTTGTTCAGCCATGTGCTCATTCAATTCAAAAAACGCCTAAAAAACAACCGCATTTGCGGTCAAACAAATGCATAAAAATACGCCATTTGCATATTTATTACTCACCGAAGGCGCGCGAGCCACAGCCCGGCTCATCCCGATTTTTTTCGGATTCTGCGCCGTTTTTGCATTTTCCAGGGCCATTCTCATCAATTTTTGTTCGAAAATTCCTTGGAAATACCCTTGGATCCGCGAATCTGGGGATAATTGGCGCATTTTCTGGTTCTCCGGCGCTGCGACTGGCATGATACCTGCATCATGGTTTTCGAGCGGCAATTTGCCCGCGTTAACGGGAGAAGCGGAGAGTCATTTTCTCATGAAAAAGATCGAAGCGATCATTAAGCCTTTCAAGCTCGACGAAGTGAAGGAAGCCCTTCAGGAAGTCGGCCTGCAAGGCATCACTGTCACAGAAGCGAAGGGCTTCGGTCGCCAGAAAGGCCATACGGAACTTTACCGCGGCGCCGAATATGTCGTCGACTTTTTGCCAAAGGTGAAGGTCGAAGTCGTGCTTGCCGACGAGAACGCGGAAGCTGTTATCGACGCTATCCGCAAGGCAGCGCAGACCGGCCGGATTGGAGACGGAAAGATCTTCGTATCCAACATCGAAGAAGTCATTCGTATCCGCACAGGGGAAACCGGCGTCGACGCTATCTGAGCTGGCCGGCTCGGCTTCAAGATTGAGTATCACGTTATAAATTGAAAGGGAGATTCTATGGCGACCGCGAACGAAATTCTCAAGCAGATCAAGGAAAACGACGTAAAGTTCGTTGATCTGCGCTTTACCGACCCCAAGGGCAAGCTGCAGCACGTCACAATGGACGTTTCCTGTGTCGATGAAGACATGTTCGCCGACGGGGTCATGTTCGACGGTTCCTCGATCGGCGGCTGGAAGGCCATCAATGAGTCCGACATGGTGCTGATGCCGGATACGGAAACGGTTCACATGGACCCTTTCTTCGCGCAGTCTACCATGGTCATCGTCTGCGATATTCTGGATCCGGTTTCGGGCGAAGCCTATAACCGCGATCCGCGCGGCACCGCCAAGAAAGCTGAAGCCTATCTCAAGGCATCCGGCATCGGCGACACCATCTTCGTTGGTCCGGAAGCCGAATTCTTCGTCTTCGACGACGTCAAATACAAGGCCGACCCTTACAATACCGGCTTCAAACTCGACAGCAGCGAACTGCCGTCGAACGACGACACCGATTACGAGACCGGAAACCTCGGCCACCGTCCGCGCATCAAGGGCGGCTATTTCCCGGTCCCGCCGGTCGACAGCGCGCAGGACATGCGCTCTGAAATGTTGACCGTACTTGGCGAAATGGGTGTCACCGTCGAAAAGCATCATCACGAGGTGGCCGCTGCCCAGCACGAACTCGGCATCAAGTTCGACACGCTCGTCCGCAACGCCGACAAGATGCAGATCTACAAATACGTCGTGCACCAGGTCGCCAATGCCTACGGCAAGACGGCAACCTTCATGCCGAAGCCTATCTTCGGCGACAACGGTTCTGGCATGCATGTGCACCAGTCGATCTGGAAGGGCGGCAAGCCGACTTTCGCCGGCGACGAATATGCAGGCCTTTCCGAAAGCTGCCTGTATTACATCGGCGGCATCATCAAGCATGCCAAGGCGATCAACGCCTTCACCAATCCGTCGACGAATTCCTACAAGCGTCTCGTCCCGGGTTACGAAGCACCGGTGCTCCTGGCCTATTCCGCCCGCAACCGCTCGGCTTCCTGCCGCATTCCGTTCGGCTCCAATCCGAAGGCAAAGCGCGTCGAAGTCCGCTTCCCGGATCCGACGGCAAACCCGTATCTCGCCTTCGCCGCCATGCTGATGGCCGGCCTCGACGGCATCAAGAACAAGATCCATCCGGGCAAAGCCATGGACAAGGATCTCTACGATCTGCCGCCGAAGGAACTGAAGAAGATTCCAACGGTCTGCGGCTCGCTGCGCGAGGCGCTCGAAAGCCTCGACAAGGATCGCAAGTTCCTGACGGCGGGCGGCGTGTTCGACGACGACCAGATCGACTCCTTCATCGAGTTGAAGATGGCGGAGGTGATGCGCTTCGAGATGACCCCGCATCCGGTCGAATACGACATGTACTATTCGGCTTGATCTCCAAGTAGAAAGCTCCGTCGCCGGCGGAGCTTTCCTCTCTCGTCACTGCCGGTGATGTGACACTCATGTGACGAAAGCCTGCAAAAAACTTGATTTGTGCAGGCCCAATCACCAAATCTGGTGATGAAAGGAAGTCGTACCATGAAAACAAAAGTAGCAAAGTTCAGTATCGGTGAAGTGGTCCGGCACAAAGTTTTTCCGTTTCGCGGCGTCATCTTCGACGTCGATCCGGAGTTTGCGAATACGGAAGAATGGTGGAACTCAATCCCTGCCGAAGTTCGCCCCAGTAAGGACCAACCCTTTTACCATCTGCTCGCGGAAAATGACGAAAACGAGTATGTCGCTTACGTCTCAGAGCAGAACCTGGTGAATGATGAAAGCGGCCTGCCGCTTCGCAATCAGCAGGTCTATCAGATTTTCGATCAAGCGCCGTCCGGCCAGTTCAAGCCCAAGATGAGCTTCGCCCACTAAGACGCTATCGGTCATGACTTAAAACCCCGCCTCCTCCCGGCGGGGTTTTTGTTTTCCGGCAACAAAAAAACCCGGCGCAGGGCCGGGTTTTTGTTCTTTCTTTCGCCGCTGGCAGATTACTGCGCCTTGGCGGCGTTCTGCGCATCTTCCAGCTTCTTGCGGGCTTCCTCGGCCTTTTTCTGCATGCTGTCCTGCAGGCTCTTCTGGCTTTCGGCAAGCTTGTTCGGAGAAACAGCTTCGCCATCAAAGGCGCCGGTAAAGCCTTCGAGGGAAATCTTGATCGGGTTCGGCGCGCGGCGGAAATTGATCGACGTGAAGATCACGTCGCTACCCTTCTTCAGGCCTGCGATCATGGCATCCGTCAGCGGGACCTCGGCGGTGCACTTGTCCGGCAGGCAAACAGCGTAGTCGAGCTTCTGGCCCTTGTTATTGTCGACCTGCATCATGATGCCCGGAGGGATCAGCCGGGCGCTCGGCACGGATACCTGCAGAAGCTTGCGGTTGATCTTGCCCGAAATCGTGATGAGGCCGACGGCCGTGACGAGCTGGCCGCCATTGGCGAGGATCAGGTTCTGAACGACGCAGACATCGTTGTCAGCCTGCTTGCTGCAGGTCTTGTACCAGCCAAGGCGCGGTGCGCCGGCAGCCTGAGCCGGTGCGTCTGCTGAAGCGTCCTGTGCGAAGGAGGATACCGGGGCCGAAGCCGCACCGAAAGCGAGTGCCAGAACGGACAGGGCTGCCCGCATTTTTTTATCTGATTTGAACAACATAACGGATTCCGTCTCCTGATACCCATTAGGGACCGCGATGCGCCGTCCTCTCCATCCGGGGCTATTCGGCATTCCACCTCTTAAAACATTAAGGCAAATGCATGACCCCAGAACTTCGAAACACCTGTTACATTGGGGCGATCCAGATATCCAGTATTTCTTTGGCAATTTCGGGGTGGCCGAAAGATTCCGCCTTGTGAACGTTCGATTTTCCGCCGCGCATGCTAGTCTTCGGCCGAATCGTGCCTTGCCGGAAAGGATTGTGAGCATGCTCCGGGTCATTCTCCCCATAGCCTTTACGCTTTTTTGCGGCGCCGTTGCTGCGGCCCCGCTGCACGGCATCGCTATGCATGGCCAACCCGCCCTGCCCTCTGACTACAAGCATTTCTCCTACGTCAATCCGGACGTGAAGAAAGGCGGCAAGATCACCTACGGCGTCGTCGGCACTTTCGACAATCTCAATCCGTTCATCCTGAAAAGCATGCGAACCACGGCGCGCGGCATGTGGGATCCGGAATACGGCAATCTCGTCTATGAATCGCTGATGCAGCGTTCCCGGGACGAACCGTTTACGCTCTATGGGCTGCTTGCCGAGACGGTCGAATGGGATGAAGACCGCACGTTCGTTCAGTTCAATCTCAATCCGAAGGCCAAGTGGTCCGATGGGCAGCCGGTGACGCCTGAGGACGTCATGTTCTCCTTCGAGCTGCTGCGCGACAAGGGACGCGTGCCCTTTGCGAGCCGCCTGAGCCTCGTCTCGAAAATGGAGAAGATCGGCGAGCATAGCGTGCGCTTCACCTTCAACGACAAGGCGGACCGCGAAACGCCGATGGTCTTCGGGCTGATGCCGGTGCTGCCGAAACACGCCATCGATCCGGAAACCTTCGACCGTACCACTCTCGTGCCACCGGTCGGCTCCGGGCCCTACAAGATCAAAACGGTGAAGCCCGGCGAAAGCATCACCTACGAACGTGATCCGAACTACTGGGGCAAGGATATCCCCTCCAAGGTCGGCATGGACAACTACGACCAGATCACCGTCCAGTATTTTCTGCAGGACACCACCCTTTTCGAGGCATTCAAGAAGGGCGACATCGACGTCTATTCCGACGGGAGTCCCGGGCATTGGGCGACAGCCTATGACTTCCCGGCAGTTTCCTCCGGCACTGTAATCAAGGATACGTTCCAGCCGAAGCTGCCAAGCGGCATGTTCGGGTTTGTCTTCAACACACGGCGCCCGGTATTCGCCAATGCCAAAGTTCGCGAAGGGCTCTCGCTGATCTTCGACTTCGAGTGGGCGAACAGGACGCTCTATTCCAACGCCTACAAGCGCACGCAGAGCTTCTGGCAGAATTCGGCGCTTTCGAGCTTCGGCGTTCCGGCCGATGCCCGCGAGATCCAAATGCTAGGCCCGATCAAAGAGAAGATTGATCCGGCCATTCTCGACGGCACGTACAAGCTTCCCCTAAGCGATGGCTCCGGGCGCGACCGCAATGTGCTGAAGCAAGCGCTGCAGACGCTGAAGGAAGGCGGCTATTCGATCAAAAACGGCAAGATGGTGGATGCCAACGGAAAACTGCTGGCTTTCGAGATCATGACGCAGAACACCGACCAGGAAAAACTTGCCATCGCCTATCAGCGTTCGCTTCACGCTTTGGGCATTGCTGCCTCGATCCGCACGGTGGACGATTCGCAATATCAAAGCAGAACCAATAGTTTCGACTATGATGTTATTCTAAAATCTTATCCGTCGTCGCTCTCGCCCGGAAATGAGCAGCTCTCCTACTGGTCGTCGGCTGCGCGCGACCGCCAGGGGAGTTCAAATTTTGCCGGCGTTACCGACCCTGATGTCGATGCGCTGATCAGGCATATTCTCACCGCCCGCTCCGACGAGGACTTCACGGCCGCTGTCCGTTCGCATGACCGTTTATTGCTTTCTGGGCATTACGTGTTGCCTCTCTACCATCTCGACCAGCAATGGATTGCGCGCAACAAGCGGATCGGCCGTCCGGATGGCGCGCCGCTTTACGGCTATCAGCTTCCTGTTTGGTGGGATCAGAGCGTCCAATAAGTCTGCCGGAAGTGGTTCCTTTTTCCTGCCTGGTTGAAGTCTGGCCTGTCAGGGCATAGATGGCTTGGAAAGACCCCCGGAATAATGAAAGGAAACCACCATGGAACGTATCACCATCGACGTCGTATCGGACGTCGTCTGCCCATGGTGTTATCTGGGCAAGGCGCGGCTGGAGCTTGCGATCGCGGAAGTGCAGGACGAAATCGGCGTCGACATCAACTGGCGCCCCTACCGGCTGAACCCCGACTATCCGCCGGAAGGCGTCGATCAAAAGACAATGCTGGAGCAGAAGCTCGGCGGCGCGGAGCGTGTCGCGCAAGCGCATAAGACGCTTACCGATCTCGGTCGCGAAGTGGGTATAAATTTCGATTTCCAGGCGATCAAGATTGGCCCCAACACGCTCGATGCGCACCGGTTGATCCAATGGGCGATGATCGAAGATCGCGACAGAGCGGACAGCGTCGTCACTGCGCTATTCAAGGCGAATTTCGAGGAAGGCCGCAATGTCGGCGATCATGCAGTATTGCTCGACATTGCCGAGAAAGCCGGTCTCGACCGTGCCGTGATCGCCTCGCTGCTTGCCTCCGACGCGGACCGGGACTTGGTAATCGCCGAAATCGACGCCGCGCAGAAGATGGGCGTGAATGGCGTGCCGTTCTTCATCTTCGACCAGCAATATGCCGTCAGCGGCGCGCAGACGCCGGACGTGCTGGCCGGCGCGCTCCGCGACATCGCCAAGGCGAAGGCCGAAGCGCGCGCCGGATTGAATTGACCTGCCCTACGGCTTGGCCATTTCGGCCAGTTGCGTCATGATGACGGCTGCAGCCTGCAGCCGTTTTTCCGGCGCCGGCAAGTCGCGGTTCAGAAACAGGCTGTGGTCGGGGCGTATCTTCGCCATCGTTCCCTGCTTGGCGATATAGCCAACCAGGTTTGCCGGGTTCGGGAATTCCTTGTTACGGAACTGAATGACCACGCCCTTCGGACCGGCATCGAGCTTTTCGACATTGGCCACGCGGCAAAGCGACTTGATGTAGACGATCTTTAAGAGATGCTGCACCTCGATCGGCATCGGACCGAACCGGTCGATCATCTCGGCGCCGAAGGAATCGATCTCCTTGAGTTCGGTGATCTCGCCCAGGCGGCGGTAAAGCGCCATCCGCAAATGCAGGTCCGGCACATAGCCGTCCGGGATCATGACGGGCGTGCCGACGGAAATCTGCGGTGACCAGCCGGTGTCATGTATCTCGTCGACACCCTTCACTTCAGCGACTGCCTCTTCCAGCATCTGCTGGTAAAGCTCGAAGCCGACTTCCTTGATGTGGCCGGACTGTTCCTCGCCGAGCAGGTTGCCGGCGCCACGGATATCCAGGTCGTGGCTTGCGAGCTGGAAGCCGGCACCGAGCGTGTCCAGCGACTGCAACACCTTGAGGCGGCGCTCCGCAGTCGGCGTCAGCACCTTGTTGACCGGCAGTGTGAAGAGCGCGAAGGCGCGAACCTTCGAGCGGCCGACGCGGCCGCGGAGCTGATAGAGCTGCGCCAGACCGAACATATCGGCGCGGTGGACGATCAACGTATTGGCGGTGGGAACATCGAGCCCGGATTCGACGATCGTCGTCGAAAGCAGCACATCGTAGCGTCCCTCGTAGAAGGCATTCATCACGTCTTCTAGTTCGCCAGCCGGCATCTGGCCGTGGGCGACCGCCACCTTCAGCTCGGGGAGATCCGAGCGCAGGAAGGCGTGGACGTCTTCGAGATCGGCGAGGCGCGGGCAGACGTAGAAGCTCTGGCCGCCGCGATAATGCTCGCGCATCAGCGTTTCGCGAATAACGAGGCTGTCGAACGGAGAAATGAAGGTGCGTACCGCCATGCGGTCGACTGGCGGCGTTGTGATCAGCGAGAGTTCGCGGACACCGGTCATCGCCAGTTGCAGCGTGCGGGGGATCGGCGTGGCGGACAGCGTCAGGACGTGCACGTCGCTCTTCAGCTCCTTCAGGCGCTCCTTGTGCTTGACGCCGAAATGCTGCTCCTCGTCGATGATCAGCAGGCCGAGATTGGCGAATTTGATACCAGCGCCGAGCAGCGCATGCGTACCGACGACGATGTCCGTCTTGCCTTCGGCGACTTCCTTCTTCGTAAGCGCAAGTTCCTTCGAGCCGACAAGGCGGGAAGCCTGCTGCAAACGTACAGGCAGGCCGCGGAAGCGCTCCGAAAAAGTCTTGAAGTGTTGGCGGGCAAGCAGCGTCGTTGGCACGACGACGGCAACCTGAATGCCGTTCATCGCTGCGACGAAGGCGGCGCGAAGCGCCACTTCCGTCTTGCCGAAACCGACGTCACCACAGACAAGGCGATCCATGGGACGGCCGGCAGCAAGATCCCCGCGCACCGTCTCGATGGCGTTGTCCTGATCTTCCGTCTCGTCATAGGGGAAGCGTGCCGCAAACTCGTCGTAAAGCCCTTCCGGCGTTGTCAGGACGGGTGCATGGCGCGTCAGGCGCTCGGCGGCGATGCGGATCAGCGCGTCCGCCATGTCGAGGAGGCGCTTCTTGAGCTTTGCCTTGCGCATTTGCCATGCGCCGCCGCCCAACTTGTCGAGCTGGACTTCGGTGCTCTCGCCGCCATAGCGTGAAAGGAGATCGATGTTTTCGACCGGCAGGAAGAGCTTCGCGTCGTCGGCATATTGCAGCTCGAGACAGGCGCGCGGGGCGCCGGCCGCCTCGATTGTCCGCAGACCGACGAAGCGGCCGATGCCGTGTTCGGCGTGCACGACGATCGAGCCTTCGTCGAGCCCGGCAACTTCCGAAATGAAGTCGGCGGCGCGTTTGCGGCGCTTCGTACGGCGAACCATGCGGTCGCCGAGAATGTCCTGCTCGCCGATGACGATGAGGTTACCGGCCTCAAAGCCGGACTCGAGATTGAGCACTGCCGCAGCCGCCTCGCCTCTATCCAGCGAGTCGACGGCCTTCAGGGTGTCGACTGTCTTGACGCGTTCCAGACCATGTTCATTCAGGACCTGCAGCAGGCGTTCAAGCGAGCCTTCCGTCCAGGCGGTGATGAGAACCTTCGCGCCGCTTGCCCGCTTGTCGGCTATGTGCTTGACGACAACGTCGAAGATGTTGACGCGCTCAGCGTTGCGGTCGCCGCTTTCGGCACTCGTACGCGCCCAGCGCTCTCCCTGACGCGCATCGACATTGACGACGCGTCGTGCCTCGCCCTCGTGCTCGTTGAAGGGCGAAATCCGCATGGCATTGAACGCATCCAGCGTTTGCGCGAAGCTCTTGCCGTCGAGATAGAGCTGGCCGGGCGTGATCGGCTTGTAGGGTGTCCCCTGCGCCATCTGACCCTTTGCCTGCTGGCCGGCATTCAGGCGCGCATCATAATAGTCGAGAACGAGTTTGGAGCGCTCTTCCGCCGCCTCGCGGACGGTGTGATCCGTCACCAGGCGAAAACCCTTCAGATAGTCGAAGACTGTCTCGAGCTTTTCGTAAAAGAGCGGCAGCCAGTGCTCCATGCCGGGATAACGACGGCCCTCGGAGACGGCGAGATAGAGCGCATCATCACGCGTCGCGGCACCAAAAGCCGACAGATAGTTCTTGCGGAAGCGGCTGATCGTGTCGGGCGTCAGCGTCACCTCGCTCATCGGGTTGAGGTCGAGGGAGCGCACCTGCCCCGTCGTGCGCTGGCTTGCCGGATCGAAGCTGCGGATGCTTTCGAGCGTATCCCCGAAGAAGTCGAGACGAACGGGCTCTTCCGCGCCCGGGACGAAAACATCGAGAATGCCGCCGCGCACCGCGTATTCACCGACTTCGCGCACCGTCGCGACGCGATCGAAGCCGTTGCGCTCCAGCCGGCCGGCGACGTCGTCCATGCGGACCTGATTGCCGGGACGGGCCGAAAAGCCCAGGCTTTCGATCACATCCTGCGGCGCAACTTTCTGCAGCATAGCATTGACCGTCACGAGGACGATTGCCGCATGCGGCTTCTTGCCGTGCGCAATCAGGCCGCTCAGAGCCGCCAGGCGGCGTGCGGACGTATCGGCGCTCGGAGAAACGCGGTCGTACGGCAGACAGTCCCATGCCGGCAGCGTCAGGACCGGGATATCGGGGGCGACGAAGCCGAGCATCTGCTCCAGATCGGCCATGCGCTGCCCGTCGGACAGCACGTAGGCGACAGGCTCGCCGGCGCGTGCAAGTTCCGCCAGCAGAAGCGGTTCCAGGCCGGACGGCACATTGCCGATCGTCAGCGGCTCGGCAGCGGCTGCGAGCTTACTTGCATCAAATCCTGGGATCATTCCGGTTTCCTGGATGCGGTATCCGCCGGGTATTGGAAATCCGGCTTGAAGGCGGCGAGGCGCTCGAACATGGGTGTCTGGAAACGCTCCGGCACCGGCCAGGTTCCCATGACCCAACGCAGAAGGTCGTTGTCCTCCTCGCCCATGATGGTTTCCAGCTCGTCAAGCTCCGCCTCGGAAAGCGAGGCAATTTCGGCCTCGGCGAACTGACCGAAGACCAGATCCATCTCGCGCAGCCCGCGATGCCAGCAGCGAAAGAGTATCCGTCGGCGGCGCGGATCGAGACCGGCACTCGAGAGTGTCACACCTGTCATGGCATTACCTTCCTGTTGATGGGCCTCTATAGCCCCTCGAAAGCGGCTTGTCAGCCTTGCCAATGCCCTAATGTTCATCGCATTTTGCAGCATGCGTCCGGCCATTCTCGATCCGCTGTTTTCCCCCGTTTCGGCTCTTCCGGGCGTCGGCCCGAAGATCGCCGAGCTGTTGGTAAAGCTGCTCGGGCGCGAGGCGCCGGAGGATACCCGGATCATCGATCTGCTCTTCCATGCGCCGCATTCGTTGATCGACCGGCGCAACCAGCCGGGAATTGCCCGCGCCCCCCAAGGCGCGATTGTGACGATCACGGCGCGTGTCGACCGGCATCAGCCGCCTCCCCGGGGAAAGAGCAATATTCCCTACCGCGTCTTCCTTCACGACGAGACGGGCGAATTGTCGCTCGTCTTCTTCCGCGGTCAGGCGGGATGGCTGGAGAAACAACTCCCGATCGACGAGGAGGTCATCGTCAGCGGCAAGATCGACTGGTTCAATGGCCGGGCAACGATGGTCCATCCGGATTACATCGTGAAGGCAAGTGATGCGGAAAACCTGCCGCTCGTCGAGCCGATCTACCCGCTGACGGCCGGGCTCTCGCCGAAGACCCTGCGCAAGATTATCGAGGCGGCGTTGCCTCGGATACCGCAATTGCCGGAATGGACCGACCTTTCGCTGACACAGAAGCAGGGATTGCCGTCGACCGCCGACAGCTTTCATATGCTGCACGAACCGCGCGATCCCACGGACATCGACCCGCAGGCCCCTACTCGGCGAAGGTTGGCTTATGACGAGTTTCTTGCCGGTCAGTTGTCGCTCTCGCTGGTGCGCCAGCGGCTTCGCAAGGTCGCCGGGCAACCGGTCCATGCCACCGGCGAGATCAGCCGGAAAATCCTGGATGCGCTGCCCTTTTCTCCAACGCGCAGCCAGACAGAGGCCGTTGCCGACGTTCTAAAGGATATGGCTAGCGAAGACCGTATGCTGCGGCTTCTCCAGGGCGATGTCGGCTCCGGCAAGACTCTGGTGGCGCTGATGGCAATGGCTGCCGTGATCGAGAGCGGCGGCCAGGCCGTGCTGATGGCTCCCACTGAAATTCTTGCGCGGCAGCACCACGCGACGATCTCCAAGTTCGCGGCCTCTGCCGGTCTCGGCATCGAGGTGCTGACCGGCCGAACCAAGGGGCGCGAGCGCGACGACATTCTTGAGCGGATCGCCTCCGGTGCGGCCCAGATCATCATCGGCACGCATGCGCTCTTCCAGGACAGCGTCAACTACAAGAACCTGATGCTGGCGGTCGTTGACGAGCAACATCGCTTCGGCGTCCATCAGCGCCTGAGGCTGACGGCGAAAGGCATCTCGCCGCATATGCTGGTGATGACCGCCACCCCCATTCCGCGCACGCTGGTGCTTGCCGCCTTCGGCGACATGGATGTCTCGAAACTCACCGAGAAACCCGCGGGCCGCAAACCGATACAGACGATAACGGTTCCCAGCGAACGAACCGGCGAGATCGTGCAGCGGCTGAAGAGTGCTCTCGCCGAAGGCAAGAAGGCTTACTGGATCTGCCCGCTGGTCGAGGAGTCCGAAGAACTCGACCTGATGTCGGCCGAAGAGCGGCATTCCACGCTTGTCTCTGCTCTCGGTCCAGGAATTGGTCTCATCCACGGCCGCATGAGCGGGCCGGAGAAGGATGCCGTGATGATGTCGTTCAAGAACGGCGAACTGCGGCTGCTCGTCGCGACGACCGTCGTCGAAGTCGGTGTCGACGTGCCGGACGCGACGATCATGGTGATCGAGCACGCAGAACGCTTCGGACTGGCGCAGCTGCACCAGCTTCGCGGACGCGTCGGCCGCGGCGACGAGGCATCGACCTGCATCCTGCTCTACAAAGGTCCGCTTGGGGAGACCAGCCACGCTCGGCTCTCGATCATGCGAGAGACGGAGGACGGCTTCAGGATCGCCGAGGAGGACTTGAAGCTGCGTGGCGAAGGCGAAGTGCTCGGCACCCGCCAGTCCGGCACCCCCGGCTTTCAGATCGCGAGCCTGGAGGCCCATGCCGACCTTCTGGAGATCGCCCGCAAGGACGCCGCCTATCTGATCGAGCGCGACCCGGACCTGACAAGCGAACGCGGCACGGCGATCCGCACGCTGCTCTATCTATTCCGGCGCGATGAGGCGATCCGCTTCCTGCGTGCGGGCTGAGTGCGGACGCGACATGCGCGTCCGCTTGTTTCGATAGAGGTTACTTGCCCGACAGTCCCGGGAGGGTAACCTGATAGACCTGGAACATGGTGTCGACGTCCGCACCACCTTCGGCCTTGTAGGCTGCGCCGACCTGGAAACCATCCTGCGTGAAGAAGTCGTTGTCGTTCACCACGAAGAGGAAGTAGTCGTCCGGCAGGTTCGGATCCTTGACGCTTGCGAGCGACACCGCCTCCCACTTTTCGGACAGGTTGTTGCGGTCGTTCGGTGCGCCGTTGTGCAGGCCGAAGCGGGCAAGCTGCGTGTTGTCGTTCATGTCAATGAAAGGGGTCAGCGTTGCGGGCTTGACCGAAGGATCCACGACGCCCTTCGGAGCGACCGGCTTGGCAGCATCGAAATCGGTTCCGAGAATGTCGGTCGCGGCCGAGACATCGACGATGCCGATATTGCGATAAAGCGAGGTGTCGCCCTTCAGCATCGAACCGTTGCCGCTGTCGCGCGACAGCATCAGGAATTTCGTGTCGGAGAGCGCGACGATTTCACTCTGCGCGGCAATGGTCGTCTTGCCCTTGGCATCCTTGAAGACGGGCAGCGGCACGACATATTCGTGCACCATCTTCAGATGCGCAAGGTCGGAGGCGTCGTAGATCATCGCGCGGGTATTCTGGCGGGTAGAGCCGGAATCACCGCCATCCTGACGGGCTGCCGACTGCAGCACGGCGATCACATACTTGCCGTCCGGTGTCATCGCCATGCCCTCAAGGCCCTGGTTATTCTGACGGCCGGTATCGGGGTCCTTGGGATCGGGAGCAGCCGCACCCGGACCGGGGTTGTTCGACGCAAAGCTCAGCGTGCCCTTTCGCATCGGCAACAGCGCCTTGGAGGGCTGCGTCGCGGACATCAGGTGGCCATTGGCAGAGAAGCGGTAGATATAAGGGCCGTATTCGTCGCTGATGAACATGGAGCCGTCCGGCAGACGAATGATCGCTTCGTTGTCGAGGGCAACCTTGCCGTTCGTCGCTTCAGGCAGCGGCGGCATGTCACCGGCGGCAGCGCGAACGCCGGATTCCGGATCGAGGCCGGTCGTATCCGCACCCTTGTCGTCCACGAGCATCATCGTATCGGCGAGCGTAGCCTGAACGCCGGACTGTTCCTTACCGGCCGAAGGCGTTGCGCCCGGCGCTACCGGCGTGAACGTAATGTCGATCGTATTCAGACGTGGGCGATAATCGGTCGTTCCAACGGCATTGTAACCGCGGTCGGGCAGCAGCCACAGCGAGCCCTTGTAGGTGTCGCCATCGCGCGTCCAGCTCGACTGGTCGATCGACATGCCGGAACCGGAACCAAAGGTTTCCCCGAACTTGTCGCGCTGGTTCGACGGCATGCGGCCGATGCCGACGAGACCTTTATTGACGAAAGTCGTGGCGCCGACAGTGACAGAATTATCGGCAAGCGCGGCAACCGGCGTCAGGGCGGCGGATGCGATCAAGGCTGCGGCCAGTAACCGAAGCCTTGGAAAATGCGAATATTTCATGGGGCAATGTCCTCTTGATAAAAGCTTTTTCGGAAAGGATTTCATCAGGACGCAAGCCCGTAAGCCGCTTCGAAATATGAACGGCCCGCTTCGGTGTTTATGAAGCTGTTCGATGAGATTGCGCCCGAAAGCCTCCCGAAGAGCGGTGTAGGGCGGCAACGTGATACTTACGTGACAGGCTCAGAAGTGCGGATCAGGTTTCCGCGGGCGCTCGCAACTGCTTGCGGGAACGCTTTTCCTTCGCGGCCCGGCTTGCAAGTTCATCCGGCGCCACAAGTCCGCCCGAAATCAGGAGCTTTGCCGCATCCTCCGGCGACATGTCGAGAACAACGATCTTTTCGCGCGGGACGAAGATCAGAAATCCGGCCGTCGGCACCGGGGTGGGCGGCAGGAAGACACTGACCATATCATGCCCCATCGCATTGAACTTGGTAGCGATCTCACCCTTCGCATCAGTGGCGATGAAGACCAGCGCCCAGAGGCCAGGGCTCGGATATTCGATGAGGCCTACCTTCTTGAAGGAATTGTTTTGCTCCTTCAGCACCGATTCAAATATCTGCTTCACGCTCTTGTAGATGCTGCGCACCAGCGGGACGCGGTGTACCAGCGACTCTCCGAACTGCACGATGCCCCGGCCAATGAGGTTTTTCCCCAGGAAGCCGATGATGGTGATGAAGATCATCGCGATAATCAGGCCGGAACCGGGAACCGCAAAATTCAGGTAGCTGTCGGGATCGTAGCGGGCGGGAATGTACGGCTTCACCCAGCTGTCGGCCCAGCGGACAATCGACCATGTGAGCCAGAGCGTGATCGCAATCGGGGCACAGATGATGAGGCCCGCCAGGAAGTTGTTTCTAATGCGCGTTGCTATCGGCAATCGGTGCAGCTTGTTCGTCATCGCTCGCGATGAACTCCCTTGGGTCTACCGGATGTCGTGATCAGGCGCCCCCGCACCTGCCGAACGAGGCTGCCAGAATTCGACACCTTGTACAAGCGGTGCAGCCGCCTTGCGGTTCACTCCACCGTGACCGATTTCGCGAGGTTTCGCGGCTGATCGACATCCGTGCCCATGAACACCGCGGTGTGGTAGGCAAGCAATTGGATCGGCAGGGAGAATATCATCGGCGCAATGATCTCGGGAACGTTCGGAAGCGCGATCGTCGTCATGGTCGGCAGCTTGGACGCGGCGGCGCCCGCTTCGTCGGTGATGAAGACGATTCGCCCGCCGCGAGCCGCGACTTCCTGCATGTTCGAAACGGTCTTGTCGAAGAAGCGGTCGTAAGGCGCGATGACGATGACCGGCATATTCTCGTCGATCAGCGCAATCGGCCCGTGCTTCAATTCGCCCGCCGCATATCCCTCGGCATGGATATAGGAAATCTCCTTGAGCTTCAGCGCGCCTTCCATTGCCAGCGGGAAGCTGGTTCCGCGGCCGAGATAAAGCACGTCGCGGCACTTGGAGAGCTCACGCGACAGGCTTTCCATTTGCGGCTGCACGAGGTTCAGCACACGGCTCATGATGCGCGGCATTTCGGCGAGATGGCGCACGAGCGCCTTTTCTTCGTCCGCGCTGACGGTGCCGCGCGCCTTGCCGGCGCTGATTGCGAGCGATGCAAGCACCGCCAACTGGCAGGTGAAGGCTTTGGTCGACGCAACGCCGATCTCAGGGCCGGCCATGATCGGGAAGACGGCGTCGGATTCGCGCGCGATGGTCGACTCCTGGACGTTGACCACGGCTCCGATTTTCAGGCCATGGTCCTTGCAGTAGCGGAGCGAGGCCAGCGTATCGGCGGTTTCACCCGATTGCGAGATGAAGAGTGCTGCCTGCGACGGCTGCAGCGGCATCTCGCGATACCGGAACTCCGAGGCGACATCGATTTCGACCGGCAAGCGGGCATAGCGCTCAAACCAGTATTTGCCGACCAGGCCAGCGAGATAGGCCGTGCCGCAGGCCGAGACAGCGAGGCTGCTTACCGTCCGGAAGTCGATCGCCGATGCATTGGCAGCAATCGTGTTCTCGGCAAAATCCATGTAGTGGCTGAGAGCGTGGGAAATCACCTCAGGCTGCTCGTAGATTTCCTTCTCCATGAAATGGCGATGGTTGCCCTTGTCGACGACATAGGCCGCCACCTGGGAAATCTGCCGCGGGCGGTTCACCGGCTTGCCGGAAAAATCGACGATCGTCGCACCCTCACGGGTGATGACCGCGCAGTCGCCGTCGACAAGATAGGTGATCTCGCTGGTGAAGGGCGAAAGAGCGATCGCATCCGACCCCAGGAACATTTCACCATTTCCGAAGCCAACGGCGAGCGGTGGGCCGGAGCGCGCAGCCAGCAGCGTACCCGGATCGTTCTTCAGCATGACAACGAGCGCATAGGCGCCCGTCACGCGGTTCAGCATCTTGAGCATGGCTGCGCGCGGCTCAAGTCCCTCGCGCAAGTACTTCGCCATCAGATGAGCGACGACTTCGGTGTCCGTCTGGCTTTCGAATATCGCACCGTCGGCACTCAGCTCGTCGCGCAGCTCCGAGAAGTTCTCGATAATGCCGTTGTGGACGACAGCCACGCCTTCGACGAAGTGCGGGTGCGCATTGGTCTCGTTCGGAACGCCATGGGTTGCCCAGCGGGTATGGGCGATGCCCGTCGTGCCGAAGAGCGGCTCGGCGTCGAGGCGCTTCTCCAGGTTGAAAAGTTTGCCCTCGGCGCGGCGGCGATCCATCACGCCGTTGTGGATCGTCGCAACACCGGCGGAATCATAACCTCGATACTCGAGCCGCTTCAGCGCATCCACCAACCGCTCCGCAACAGGACGACTGCCGACGATGCCCACGATACCGCACATGAAAATGTCCCCAACGCTTTGAAATAACGAGACCAGTACCTAGCGATTTCCTGTTATTTCTCAATCGCTCAGCCGGTCACTTTCGATTTCCGGCCGTTACTCAGCCTTGGTTTTTTTGCCGCCTTGATGGCCAGTGCGCGCTCGCGAATTGCTTTGGCGCGCTCAGGCTTCACCTCCTGGCGAGCCCGGCCGAAGGCAAGCGCATCGGCGGGGACATTGTCGGTGATGACACTGCCGGACGCAATATACGCGCCGTCACCGATGCTGACCGGAGCAACCAATGCACTGTTCGAGCCGATGAAGGCATTGGCGCCGATTCGGGTCTCGAATTTGTTCACGCCGTCGTAGTTGCAGGTGATCGTGCCCGCGCCGATGTTAGTACCGGCTCCGATGACCGCATCGCCGATATAGGTCAGATGGTTGACCTTGGCGCCCTCGCCTATCTGACCGTTCTTCACCTCGCAGAAGTTGCCGACCTTCGAGCCTTGGCCGAGATCGGCGCCGGGACGAAGGCGGGCAAAAGGACCGACCGCCGCACCCGCCCTTACATGCGCACCTTCGATATGAGAAAAGGAATGGATCACCGCGCCGCCGTCGATCACCGCGCCGGGACCGAACACGACGTTCGGCTCGATCAGCACATCCTGACCGATGACGGTGTCATACGACAGGAAAACAGTCTCCGGCGCGATCATCGTCACGCCTGAGATCATCAGTTCGTGACGGCGGCGCTCCTGCCAGAAACGCTCGATCGCCGCGAGTTCAGCCCTGTTGTTGCAGCCGGTCATCTCGACTTCCGGAGCATCGACAGCGGTCACCCGGCCGCCCAGCGAACGGGCGATTTCGACGAGGTCTGTAAGGTAATACTCACCCTTCATGTTGCCGTTTCCGATCCGCGCCAGCAGATCGAGCGCCTTACGGCCGTTGATCGCCATCAGGCCGCTATTGCACCATTTGACGGCGCGCTCGGCGTCGGTCGCATCCTTTTCCTCGCGGATCGCGATCAGTTCGCCATCTTTCACCAGCAACCGGCCGTAACCGGTCGGCCGGTCTGTATGGAACCCGATGACGGCGATGTCACTGCCTTCCGCCAGCGCCTGACGCGCCGCCCTCAACGGACCCTCGGTCTGCAGCGGCACGTCGCCATAGGTCACGAAAATATCGTCGTAGCCGCGGGCAATCGCCTCGCGCGCCGCAAGGACCGCGTGCCCGGTTCCAAGACGTTCCTTCTGCAGATGCGCCTCGACCTCGACGCCGCCGATGCTGGCTGCCTTGGCGACCTCTTCGGCATCGCGTCCGACAACAAGCGCGACGGAGGAGATACCTGCCTTTGCCACGGCCTCCACGACATGTGCAATCATCGGCCGGTTGGCGACCGGATGCAGCACCTTCGATTTTGAGGACTTCATGCGAGTGCTATCACCGGCGGCAAGAATAACGGCGAGGCAGGTGCGTTCCATGGCGGGCTCCGGGAATCCATTGTTCGGCAACGTTCTGCCTCATAGCAGCAAGGCGAACCGTCGACAAAGATGAAATTGGTCAGGCCGAGACCCGGGTGAGAGCCGCGTAGGCATCACGAACGCGCCCCCGGCCTTCGATGATGACGGCTTCCATTGCCGTGCGGGCGGCCGGGACATCGCCTGCAACGATTGCATCGACAATGCGCATATGCGTGTCGGCGATATTGGCGAAGCCGTTCTGGGAAGGCGGCGTGCTGAGCCGGAACATGCCAACCAGTGCAGCCTCGATCAGGCTTCCGAGCGTGCGCATGAACGGGTTGTGGGAGGCATCGGCAACTGCCAGATGGAATTTCAGGTCGGCGAACGCGAGACTTTCCGCCGTGTGGCCGGGTTCGGCCATATCGAGCGCCAACGCACGCAGCGTGGCGATGTCATCGCCGTTCGCGCGCTCTGCAACCAGCCCAGCGGCGAACGGCTCCACGGCAAGCCGAATGTCGTAGAGCTGCAACAGGAATTCTTCGGTAACGCCATGATCGAAATGCCAAGCGATGATCTCGCTGTCGAACATGTTCCAGAAGGTCTTCTCGGTGACGCGCGTGCCGACACGCGCCTTGGCGACAACCATGCCCTTGGCCGCGAGCGTCTTCATCGTTTCGCGAAGAACCGTTCGAGAGACCTTGAAGCGCTGCGCAAGCTCGGCGTCGCCAGGGAGAATCGAGCCGACCGGATAGGTCCCGGCCACGATGGCCTTGCCGAGCTCATCCACGACCTGCGCGTGGCTGGTGCGGGTCCTGCGACCGCTCCTTCGTGTCTCAAGCAATCGGTTGCGCAAGTAACAAGTCCTCCGTCAGGCGTACCTCTTGTTCAGGCTGGAAACGAACAGAATAGCCTTTTGCATCAGAATAAACGCAAAGAGCAGAAGGCCGATAAGGATTTTTGTCCACCAGCTCGAAAGCGTCCCGTCGAAGGTGATGTACGTCTGAATGAGCCCTTGTATCAAGAGACCGATAAAAGTTCCCGCGACGAATCCCGCTCCCCCCGTCAGCAGCGTCCCCCCAATGACCACCGCGGCAATGGCGTCAAGTTCCACACCGACCGCCGCCAGCGAATAGCCGGCAGAGGTATAGAGTGAAAAGACGATTCCCGATAGTCCCGCCAGAAAGCCGGAAAGCGCGTAGATGCGGATGGTGGTAGGGCCAACCGGCACGCCCATCAACTCGGCCGTCTGGACGCCGCCACCGAGCGCGTAAACGTTTGCTCCGAAGCGCGTGCGATGCGCGATGAAGATGCCCGCGGTGAAGACAAGCAGCATGATGCCGCCGATCAGCGTCAGGCGTCCGCCGCCCGGCAGGCGGTAGTAGATGCCGGTCAGCGTCGAATAGTATTCGTGATCGATGGGGATGCTGTCGATCGACAGCACATAGGACATGCCACGCGCCAGGAACATGCCTGCCAGCGTCACGATGAAAGCCGGCATCTTCAGATAATGGATCACTGCGCCCATCAACCCGCCGAAAGCGGTCGTGATAACGAGAACCAGCGCGAATGCGGCGAGCGGGTGGATCGAGGTGTCCCGCAGGATGACGGCAAGGAATACGCCCGTGAAGGCGATGACCGAGCCGATCGAGAGATCGATGCCGCCTGAAATAATGACGAAGGTCATGCCGACGGCGGCAATGCCGAGGAATGCATTGTCGGTCAAAAGATTGCCGGCGACACGGGTCGACAGCATGTTCGGGTATTGCAGCGCACAGGCCACATAGGACAGCACGAAGATGACGATGGTCGCCAGCAGCGGCAGGTATTTCGAGTTCATTTCGACAGCTCCGCCCTGACTTCCGGCTTGCGGCTGAAGAAGATCGCCGTGGACTGCAGCGCCGGCGACTGGATGATGAGGATGATCAGGACGATCACCGCCTTGATGATGAGGTTGAATTCAGGAGGAAAGCCCGAGAGCAGAATGCCGGTGTTGACCGCCTGGATGATCATCGCACCGATGAGTGAGCCAAGAATGCTGAAGCGCCCGCCAAGCAGGGAATTGCCGCCGACAACCACCGCAAGGATCGCATCCAGCTCCAGCCAAAGACCCGCATTATTCGCATCCGCGCCCTTGATGTCAGCTGCAACGATGATGCCGGCAACGGCCGCGCAGAGCGCGCTCAGCATGTAGACCGCCATCAGCAGGACGGGAGTGCGAACGCCGGAAAGCGTGCTGGCCCGGCGGTTTATGCCGATTGCTTCAATCAGCATCCCAAGAGCGGTGCGACGCACGAGCAGGATCACCAGCGCACCGGCGACCAGCCAGGTCACCACGGGCATCGGCAGGTAGGCGAAGGAACCGCTGCCGAGGAAGATGAGCCCCGGATCATTGAAGGTCATGATCACGCCTTCGGTAATCAGCTGGGCGATGCCACGCCCGGCCACCATCAGAACGAGGGTGGCGATGATCGGCTGGATATTCAGGATGGCAACCAGGAAACCGTTCCAGACGCCGCAAAGCAATCCGGTGCCGAGGGTCACGATCAGCGTGTAGGCAAGCGAATTGCCGGAGACGATCAACGATGCAGCAACCGCGCCGCAGATCGCGATGACTGCGCCGACAGAAAGATCAATGCCCTTCGTCGCGATGACCAGCGTCATCCCGATCGCAAGCAGTGCAACCGGTGCGCCGCGATTGAGAACGTCGATCAGACTGCCATAGAGACGGTCATTCTGCACCACGACATTAAAAAACTGCGGGAACATTATGAAATTCAACAGGAGAATAACCGCAAGCGCAATCAATTGCGGGGCGAGGCGTATGACAAGCGCCTTGAGCGAGGAACTCATGCATCCTCCATTTTCTTTTCAGCGGCTGCGATTGCATCGATGATGGCGGCTGCAGTCACGCGGTCTCCGGCAAGCTCGGCGATATGCTCGCGGTCGCGAAGAACAATGACGCGTGAACTGTAGGCGACAAGTTCTTCCAGTTCTGAGGAAATGACGATCAGAGACATGCCCTTCGCGCAAAGTTCCTCGATCAGCTTGATGATTTCTGCGTGGGCTCCGACATCAATGCCGCGCGTGGGTTCGTCGAGGATCAGAAAATCCGGATTGGTAGCAAGCCAGCGAGCCAGGATGGCCTTCTGCTGATTGCCGCCCGAAAGCAGGCGGATCGGCTTCTCGCGGTCGGTGGTGCGGATATCGAGCGTCTTTATGTACTGGTCCGCCAAGGCGTTCTGCTCGCTGCGCGAAAGCGGCCGCGCCCACCCGCGGCGGGCCTGAAGGGCCAGCGCGATGTTTTCGCGGATCGAGAGGTCGCCGATGATTCCATCGGTCTTGCGGTCTTCCGGACAAAAGCCGAAGCCGTTCATGATCGCGGCACGCGGGCTTGATAGCGCCACGGCTTTCCCATCGATCTCGGCCTTGCCGCTGTCGGCGTGCTCTATGCCAAAGAGAAGCTCCGCAGTCTCGGTGCGTCCGGATCCCAGCAGGCCCGCTATGCCCACTACCTCGCCGGTGCGAACGTTGAGATTGAATGGTTTCACCTTGCCGCGCTTGCCATAGCGCTCGAAGCGGTACTTGGTATCGCCAACTACAACTGCGCGCTCGCTTGCCGCCTGTTCCGTCTGGGCCAATTCGCGGCCGAGCATCATCGGGATCAGCGCCTGCCGCGGCAAGTCCGCCGTCTTCCGGGTGCCGACCAATCTACCGTTGCGAAGCACAGTTATGCGATCGCTGATTTCATAGACCTGCTCCAAGAAGTGCGTAATGAAAACAATGCCTAACCCACGCCTCTTCAAGTTCTTTACGATGTCGAAGAGCATCGCGACTTCGTGGGTATCAAGGCTTGCGGTCGGCTCATCAAGGATCAGGACCTTGCCGGAAAGATCGACCGCCCGGGCAATGGCGATCACTTGCTGAACGGCGACGGAGAAGCGATCGAGCTGCGCCGTTACATCGATGGTCAAGCCATATTGCGCCAGCAATTCACGCGCCATCCGGTTCATGGCGCGGGCATCGACCATGCCAAGACGTCGGGGCTGGCGGCCGAGAAAAAGGTTTTCGGCAACACTGAGATTGGGAAGGAGGTTTACCTCCTGATAGACGGTCCCGATGCCTAGCTTCTGAGCGGCCAGCGTATCGGCAGGATCGATCTGGCTGCCTTCCAGCGCGAGCCGTCCCTCGTCGCGGCGATAGGCGCCGCTCAGGCATTTGATGAGCGTCGATTTGCCGGCTCCGTTTTCACCGAGCAGCGCATGCACCTCGCCCTTGCGAAGCGTGAAATCAACTTTGTCCAGCGCCACCGCGCCGGGAAAAAACTTGGATATTCCGGACGCGGCGAGAATGTTCTCGAAATCGTGAATCATGGCTCGGTATTTTCCTGATATTGACCCCTTGTGCCCTTGCAGTTGCAGACATGATGTCTTGCTCGCGTGGGCAACGCCGCACCGGTCCATGACGGGCCGGTGCGGTTCCAAAGCGTCGATCAGTAGCCGAGGCCCTTCTTGGACTCGTAGACCTTCATCGGATCGTCAGCCTGCGTGTAGAGCTTCGATTCCGTCTGGATCCACTTCGGCGGCTCCTTCTTGTCCTTCAGGTAGGCGTCGAGCACATCGAATGCCGGACCGGCCATGTTCGGCGTGAGCTCGACGGTCGCATTGGCTTCGCCTGCTGCCATCGCCTGGAAGATATCCGGAACCGAGTCGATCGAGACGACGAGAATGTCCTTGCCGGGCTTCAGGCCAGCTTCCTTGATCGCCTGGATCCCGCCGACAGCCATGTCGTCATTATGGGCGTAGAGGGCGCAGATGTCCTTGCCGCCATTCTCGGCCTTCAGGAAGCTTTCCATGACTTCCTTGCCCTTCGCACGGGTGAAGTCACCCGTCTGGCTGCGAACGATCTTGAAGTTGTCATGGCCGGCAATGGCTTCCTCGAAGCCCTTCTTACGGGCGATCGCCGGCGAGGAACCGGTGGTGCCCTGGAGTTCGACGACGTTGCACTTCTTGTCGCCGACATTCTTGACGAGCCAGTCGCCCGCGACCTTGCCTTCATGAACCTGGTCGGAGGTAACCGCCGTCAGGTAGAGGTCTTCCGGAGCCTTGATCGTGCGGTCGAGAAGGATGACCGGGATTTCGGCTTCCTTGGCTTCCTTCAGAACGTCGTCCCAACCGGTTTCAACGACCGGTGCGAGGAAAATGGCGTTGACGCCCTGGGCGACGAAGGAGCGAATCGCCTTGATCTGATTTTCCTGCTTCTGCTGGGCGTCCGAAAATTTCAGGTCAACGCCGCGCTTTTCGGCTTCCTGCTTCGTCACCGTCGTTTCAGCAGCGCGCCAGCCTGATTCCGAGCCGATCTGCGAAAAGCCCACGACGAGTTGGGCCGCAGACGCGGAACCGAACATGCAGGCAGCCAGAACCGTGGCACTCAAAAGTGCAGTTTTCAACTTCATGATTGTCTCTCCCAAATGCCGCTCCTCGCGGCTAGAGAGAAAAAATCATATAGTATTACTTTTGTAAATTGCTATTTTAGGATGCAGCGCAACAAAAAAGGCGCTCCGGACCGGAGCGCCTTGGCAGCAGCAAAATAGCTGCAGAATTATTGCGGCAACTTGTCGTCGACACCTTCAACGTAGAAGTTCATGCCCAGCAGCGTGCCGTCATCGGCCTTCTCGCCGGCCTTCAGCCACGGAGTACCGTCCTGCTTGTTGATCGGGCCGGTGAAGGGATGCAGCTCGCCGGACTTGATCTTGGCCTCGGTCTCTTCGGCCATCTTCTTCACGTCATCCGGCATGTTCGTGTAAGGCGCCATCTTGAGAATGCCGTCCTTCAGGCCGTCCCAGCTCTGTTCGGACTTCCAGGTGCCGTCCAGAAGCGCGTGAATACGCTTGGAGTAGTAGTTGCCCCAGGTATCCACAATAGCCGTCATCTGAGCTTTCGGGCCCGCTGCGATCATATCCGATGCCTGGCCGAAGGCATGGATGCCGCGCTCTTCGGCAACCTGCATCGGCGCGGTCGTGTCCGTGTGCTGCGTCAGCACGTCGACTCCCTGGTCAACCATGGCCTTGGCGGCGTCGGCTTCCTTGCCCGGATCGAACCAGGTGTTGACCCAGATCACCTTGAGCTTGAAGTCCGGGTCGATCGACTTGGCGCCCTGTTCGAATGAGTTGATGCCCATCACCACTTCCGGAATCGGGAAGGAAGCGATGTAGGCAGCACCGTGATTCTTCGAGGTCTTGGCGGCGATCTGGCCGAGGATGTAGCGGCCTTCATAGAAGCGCGAATTGTAGGTGGCGAGATTCGGGCCCGTCTTGTAACCCGTGCCATGCTCGAACTTCACTTTCGGGAACTTGGCGGCAACTTTTACGGTCGCGTCCATGAAGCCGAAGGATGTGGTGAAGATCAGCTTGCAGCCCGAGCGAGCCAGGCGCTCGATAGCGCGCTCGGCATCCGGACCCTCAGGAACGTTTTCGAGGTACGGCGTTTCGATCTTGTCGCCGAACTCCTGCTGGACCTGCTGGCGGCCGAGATCGTGTGCCTGCGAATATCCGCCGTCGGTGTGCGAGCCGACATAGACGAAGCAGATCTTGGTCTTGTCCGCGGCATGAGCGGAACCGGCGCCAATAACCGCGGCAGCCGATGCGGCGAGTGCGAGTGCTATTTTCTTCATGATAACCCCTGTTGGTTTGAAGATCTTCTGGAAACCCGTTTCTTTGTTCTTCTATCGCTCCGGCACGAAGGCCTTTCCAAGCGACGCGGGCGTATTGATCAACGTCGTACGCCGATTATGAGAAATGATGACGAGAACTACAATAGTGGCTGCATAGGGCAGCATTGAAAGGAATTGCGCCGGAATGCCGATGCCCAAGGCCTGGGCATGCAGTTGCAGGATCGTGACCGCACCGAAGAGATAGCCGCCGGCAAAGACGCGCCAGGGACGCCATGAGGCGAAGACCACAAGCGCGAGCGTGATCCAGCCGCGCCCCGACGACATGTTCTCCACCCATTGCGGCGTATAGACAAGCGAGAGCTGCGCGCCGGCGAGGCCCGCGCAGGCGCCGCCGAAGATCACTGCCAGGTAACGCGTTCGGATGACCTCTATACCAAGCGCATGCGCCGAGGAGTGGTTGTCGCCGATCGCGCGCAGCTTGAGCCCGCTTCGGCTGCGGAAGAGATACCAGCTGACGCCGAAAAGAAGGGCGATCGAGAGATAGAAGATGATATCCTGGCGGAATAGGGCTGGCCCCAACAAAGGGATTTCCGACAGGAAGGGAAAGACGATCGGTGTCAGCCGGATACCGGGAACGCTAACATAGGGCTCTCCCAGCATGCCGGACGCGCCGAGCCCGAGGATCGTCAGCGCAAGCCCCGTCGCCACCTGATTGGTTACCAGGGTCAGCGTCAGAAAGCCGAAAAGAAGCGAAAACAGAGCGCCGGTAGCGATCCCGGCCAGCAATCCGACATAGGGCGAACCGGTGACTTGGGCAGCCGCGAAGGCGCCGACTGCGCCCATGATCATCATGCCCTCGACGCCGAGGTTCAAGACACCCGAGCGCTCGGCCACCAGTTCGCCAAGGGCAGCGATCACGAGAGGCGTGGAGGCCGTGATGACGGTGAGCAGAATGGCTTCGAAAATCATTCCGCTGCCTTTCCGACGACCGCCTGATGAACGCGCGACCAGACGATCCTGACCCTGTAGAAGATCAGCGTGTCGCAGGAGAGCACGAAGAAGAGCAAAAGCCCCTGGAAAACACGCGTCACCTTGTCCGATACGCCGATCGAAAGCTGCGCCGCCTCACCGCCGAGATAGGTCAGCGCCAGCACCAGGCCGGAGGCGATGATGCCCAGCGGATTGAGACGCCCGAGGAAGGCGACGATGATTGCGGTAAAGCCGTAGCCGGGCGAAATCGCCGGCTGAAGGTGGCCGATCGAACCCGACACTTCCGAAATGCCGGCGAGACCGGCAAGCGCGCCGGAAAACAGGAAGCTGAACCAGATCATGCCCTTCGAGGAGAAGCCGGCAAACCGCCCTGCCCGCTCCGACTCGCCGAGCACGACAATTTCGAAGCCCCTCAGCGTATAGCGCATCATGAACCAGACGAGGATCGCCGCGAGGATCGCGAAGATGAAAGCCCAGTGGGCGCGTCCGGACTCTTCCCAAATAGCGGGGACGATTGCCTCCGGCGCGAAATCACGCGAAACCGGAAAATTGAGGCCCTGCGGATCGCGCCAGGGACCGCGGATCAGCCAATCGAGGAAAAGCTGAGAGATATAGACCAGCATCAGCGAGGTCAGAATCTCGTTCGTGTTGAAATGCGCTTTCAGGAGGGCCGGGATGGCGGCGAAGAGCGCACCGCCAATCGCGCCCATGATGAGCATCAGCGGCAGGACCAGCGGCGAATGCCAGTCGTAGAAGACAATCGGCAGGATCGAGCCTACGATCGCACCCATCGTGAACTGGCCCTCGGCGCCAATATTCCAGTTGTTCGAGCGGTAGCAAACGGAAAGACCGACGGCGATCAGGATCAGCGGTGCGGCCTTGATCGCCAGCTCGTGCAGCGACCAGACCTCGAGCAAAGGTTCGACGAAGAATGCATCCAACGCCTCGGCGGGGTCCTTGCCAAGCAGGCTAAACATGATGCTGCCTGCAATCAGCGTGAGGACCAATGCCAGGAGCGGCGAAACGAATCCGAAGAGTTTCGACGTCTGAGGCCGCTTCTCGAGTTCAATGCGCATGGGCGATCTCTGCACCGGACCCGCTCTGATGCAGGCCGCCCATCAACAGGCCGATTTTCTCACGTGTCAGTTCGCCGGCAGGAAACGGCGGCGAGAGGCGTCCTTCCGAGATGACCGCGATTTCGGTCGCCACTTCGAATATCTCGTCGAGGTCCTGGCTGATGACGATGACGGCAGAGCCGGCGCGTGCGAGATCGACGAGCGCCTGACGAATGCGGCTCGCAGCACCTGCATCGACGCCCCAGGTCGGCTGATTGACCACCAGAACCGCAGGCTGGCGATCCAGCTCGCGGCCGACGATGAATTTCTGAAGATTGCCGCCGGAGAGCGATCCGGCCGGTGGATCCTCGCCGCTCTTGCGAACATCCATGACTTCCGAGATGCGTCGTGCAGCGTTTTTCACGGCGCCGCGGCGGATAACCTTGAGGAAGCCGCCCGCGAGAAAGGTCTTTCGATCCGACTGGCTGCGCGCGAGTACGAGGTTGTCGGAAAGCCTCATGGTTGGAACGGCGGCGTGCCCATGGCGCTCTTCGGGAACGAAACCCGCGCCGAGCAGGCGGCGGGCAGCGATGCCCTTTGTGCCCACGGGTTGCCTGCGGATGACAATCGCATCTGCCGAAGCCACGGGATACTCCCCGGACAGCGCGTCGAAGAGTTCGCCCTGCCCGTTTCCGGCGACACCGGCAATTGCCAGAATCTCACCGGAACGAACGGCGAGCGATACATCCTTCAGCGGCATGGCGAAGGGCGTGCGAGGTGCGACCGAGAGGCCTGTCACCGCGAGCTGAACATCCCCCGGATTGCCGCGATCGGGATGTGTGACGCTCGCCACATCCGAACCCACCATCATTCTGGCGAGCGAGCCGGGCGTCTCGCGCTTCGGATCGCAGATGCCCGTCACCCTGCCGTGGCGCAGCACCGTGGCGCGATCGCAAAGACGCTGCACTTCCTCGAGACGATGACTGATGTAGAGGACAGAGCGGCCTTCCGCCTTCAACTTGAAGAGGGTTTCGAAAAGCTTGTCGGCCTCCTGCGGCGTCAGAACGGAAGTCGGCTCATCGAGAATGATCAGCTTCGGGTTCTGCAGCAGGGCGCGGACGATTTCGATGCGCTGGCGCTCGCCGACGGAAAGGTCGGCGACGTGGGCGTGCGGATCGAGCGGCAGACCGTAGGCGCGCGACAGTGCCCTCGCCTCTTCGGCGATCCTGCCGATCGGAATTCTGTCATCGAGGGAAAGCGCGATGTTTTCGGCGACCGTCAGCGCCTCGAAAAGTGAGAAATGCTGGAAGACCATGCCGATGCCGAGTTTGCGGGCTTCTCCCGGAGAGTCGATCGCAACCGATTTTCCCGACCAAAAGATTTGGCCGCCGGTCGGCTCCAGCACGCCGAACAGCATCTTCACCAGCGTGGATTTTCCCGCGCCGTTTTCTCCCAGAAGCGCGTGAATTTCGCCTGGGGCAATATCGAGATCGATTTCATTGCAGGCAGCAAAGCTACCGAAGAATTTCGTCAGCTTCTGAACCGACAGTAACGCACCGGACGACAGCGCATTCAATGACGACACGTTCCCCTCATTTCTCTCTGCCGATCCGTCCGTTCCGGATCTTTCATGGAATCAGCAGCGTAGTTCCGGTAGTTCTTCTTGTTTCCAGATCCGTGTGAGCCCGTCCCACCTCACGCAATGGATAGGTTTGATTGACATTGATACGCACTTTGCCGCTTAGCACAACATCAAATAGCGCGTTTGCACAGGCGGTCAGTTCCTCGCGGGTCGCAATGTAGGTGAAAAGGGTCGGCCTGGTCGCAAAAAGCGAGCCCCTCTGCGCCAGCATTGCCATTGTGAAGTTCTCGATCGGGCCAGAGGATTGGCCGAATGACACGAACAGGCCGCGCGGCTTCAGGCAGTCAAGCGATTGCGGGAAGGTGTCGCGGCCGATCGAGTCATAAACGACGTCCACGCCCTTGCCGGCGGTGATTTCACGCACACGATCGAGAAAGTTTTCCGTCCGGTAATTGATGACGTGATCATAGCCGTGCTCGAGTGCGAGCTTCACCTTGTCTTCCGAGCCTGCGGTGCCGATCACGGTCGCTCCGAGCGCCTTTGCCCATTGCCCGGCAATGAGCCCGACGCCGCCCGCCGCAGCGTGAAACAGCAGGACGGTTTGCGGCCCCACCTTGAATGTCCGGTTCAACAGATACTCGACGGTCATGCCCTTCAGCATCATCGCAGCCGCCGTCTCCAGATTAATGCCGTCCGGCACCTTGACGAGATGCTTGGTCGCGACATTCCGTTCGACGCTGTAGGCACCGTCGGCACCGGCATAGGCAACCCGATCGCCGACGGAAAAATCCGTCACACCCGGCCCGACCACGGTGACGGTGCCGGCGGCTTCCTTGCCCGGAACGAAGGGAAGATGCGGCGCCTTATAGGTGCCATCGCGGAAATACACGTCGATGAAGTTGAGGCCTATCGCGGCATGCCTGATCTGCACCTCGCCGGCGGTCGGCGGCGGCAGGTCGATATCGACATATTCCAGAACCTCAGTTCCGCCATTGCGGCTGAATGCGATCGCCTGCGTCTTTGTCATATGTGTCTCCTATTCGCTGCGGCCCAGCGCCGGGAAGAACTGCAATACGGCGCCGATGCAATAGAGATAGATGCCACTGATCACGAAGAGAACAACCGCCCACTGCGGCATGCTGAAATGCATGAGCAGCGAATACATGCCGAGCGCCGACCAGAGAAAGAAGACCGCGAGATTGAGCGGCCGCAAGCGCTGGACGCGGACCGGATGCAGGAAATTGATCGGCAGGAAAGTGAGTATCACCGAGACGACCACGACGCTCAACGCGGTCGCTGCATCGGCATCGATGACGAAGAGCGTGAAGACGATCATGTTCCAGACGACAGGGAATCCGGAGAAGAAATACTCATCCGTTTTCATGCCCATATCGGCATAGTAGATGGCGCTCGAAACGACGATCATCCCGGCCGCGACGAAAGACCAGGGCTCGCCGATCATGCCGCTCTGATACAATGCGAAAGCGGGCAGCAACACGTAGGTCACATAATCGATGATATTGTCGAGCGTGTCGCCCGACCAGTTGGGCAGGACTTCCTTTACGCGCACCTTGCGGGCGATCGGGCCATCGACGCCGTCAACAAGCAGAGCAAGACCCAGCCACCAGAACATATCGATGAAACGATGCTCGGCGGCGGCGACCACGCCGAGAAAGGCAAGGAAGGAGCCGGATGCCGTCAAAATATGGACGGAAAAGGCGCGTATTTCTGCATAAGGAACGCGCTTGTAGTTGAAAATCTTCATGTTTCCCCACCGCCTATCGCCGCTTAAAACCTGCAGGCGGCGTTTTGGCCTAATATGCATCCTTTGCTTCGCTTCGCCAGCGCAAAAGCAACATGGCGCACAGGCATTGAATCATGAGCATGACATGCATATTTCCTCTTGGTAGCGCGCCGGAGAATGGATTGCCTTTAACTTCAGGCGGATTTGTAATATCTGCTTCGCATCCGCACGATCATCCGACGAATACGGGATCCGATTAAGAAAAATGAACGCTCCTGCAAAGACCGAAGATTTCGCCTCCGCCATTCCGGCAAATGTCTATGCCGAGAAGGTGCTGAGCGTCACGCATTATACCGACCGGCTCTTCCGCTTCACCATGACCCGGCCGCAGGGGTTCCGTTTCCGCTCGGGCGAGTTTGCAATGATCGGCCTGATGGTCGAAGGCAAGCCGGTGTTCCGCGCCTATTCGATCGCAAGCCCCGCCTGGGCCGAAGAACTCGAATTCTTCTCCATCAAGGTGCCGGACGGCCCGCTCACATCGCATCTTCAGGCCATCAAGCCGGGCGATCAGGTCCTGATGCGCAAGAAGCCGACGGGCACGCTGGTTCTCGACGCACTCACCCCCGGCAGGCGGCTCTACATGTTCTCGACCGGAACAGGCATTGCCCCCTTCGCAAGCCTTATCCGCGACCCGGAAACCTATGAGAAGTATGAGGAAGTGATCCTCACGCACACGACCCGCGACGTCGCTGAGCTGAAATACGGCTTCGACCTCGTTGATGAAATCCGCAATGACGAGCTGCTGAGCGAAATCGTCGGCGATAAGCTGCGCCACTATGCGACCGTGACGCGTGAGGATTTCGAGCGCACCGGCCGCATCACCGATCTGATTTCCTCCGGCAAGCTCTTTACGGATCTCGGCGTTCCGGCGCTCGACCCGGCAATCGACCGGGGCATGATCTGCGGCTCGTCCGCCATGCTGAAGGACACCAAGGAACTTCTGGAAAAGGCGGGCCTTGAAGAAGGCGCCAATAGCAAACCCGCCGAGTTCGTCATCGAACGCGCCTTTGTCGGCTGATGGTCTTTGCATGAATTGATGGACGGCTCCGGAGACGGAGCCGTTTTCATTTGTGGCTCAGGTAGTCAATCAAGGTTGCCATTGCCTTGCGCGATTCTTCCACCCTGCCCGCCTCAATCGCGTGAATGACTGCGACGTGAAGCGAGATCGAGCGGTTCATCCGATCCGGATTGGCGGTGGAATACCAGAGACGCCGTGAATGCGTCTGCACGGGCCCGAGTGCCACCGTGATGAAGGTGTTCGGGCAGGCTTCTTCGAGAATTTCGTCGAACGCCTTGTCGGCCGCAAAGAAAGCATCAAGATCGCCGTTGACGGTACAGTCCGCCATGGCGCGGGCGCATTCGGTCAGCGCCGCCCGCTGTTCGTCCGTCGCATGCTCGGCGGCGAGCGATGCCGCGATCGGCTCCAGTTCCCTGCGCACCTGCATGACATTGGCATGGTCACCCGCCTTGATCTCCGCAATCTGCAACCCGACGCGCGGCCGGACGATGATAAGCCCCTGCCACGCAAGCTTCTGAATCGCTTCCCGTACCGGCGTGCGCCCATGTCCTGCCAGATCGATCAGCTGCTTTTCCGTCACGAGCGCACCAGGCTTCAACACCAGCGTCACGATCGCGTGCTCCAGTGCGAGGTAGGCCAGATGGCTCTGCGAATTCTGCATTCCGGAATCCATGCTTCAAACTGATATATCACATAGTGACATGGCAGAAATGAGGATGGCAAGCTACCGTGATAATTCAGAGCCAGGAAAGCGAACGTGAAGCTATTTTATTCGTGGCGCAAGGCGTCAATCGGGTTCAGCTGTGCGGCCCGGCGAGCCGGAAAATAACCGAATATCATCCCGATGGCAGCCGAGAAGAGGAAAGCAACGGCGATCATCATGGGGCTGAAGACGAAGGGAACCTTCAAGAGCGTGACGGAGACAAAGCCGATCCCCATCCCGAGCACGATGCCGGTAATGCCGCCGAAGAGCGACAGCGCTATGGCTTCCACCAGGAACTGCATCAGGACCTGGGTTTCGAGCGCGCCGATGGCAAGGCGGATGCCGATCTCGCGCGTGCGCTCGGTCACGGAAACCAGCATGATATTCATGATGCCGATGCCGCCGACGAGCAGGCTGATTGCCGCCACCGCTCCCAGAAGTCCGGTGAGCAGCGTCGTCGTCCCCGTCATCGCCGCGGCGATCTGCGTCATGTCGTTGACGGTGAAATCGTCGTCTCGGCCCGGAACGATCTTGCGGCGCTCGCGCAGCAGGTTTTCCGTTTCCGCCTGCACCTTCGAGGTCGAGACGCCGTCGCGCGCCGAGATGACGATCATCTGAACCGTGGCATTGGCCCTGCCGCCGACCCGGCGCTGGTAGACCTTCACGGGCAGGATCACCACATCGTCCTGGTCGTTGCCCATGCCCGATTGCCCGCGTTTTGCCAGAACGCCGATGACGCTGCAGGATACCTTGCCCACGCGGATCTGCTGGCCTGTTGGATTGGCCGCGCCGAAAAGCTCCGACCGCACCGTCTCGCCGAGAATGCACCTGGCACGTCCGCGCTCTTCTGCCGCCTCGAATGTGCGGCCAAGCGCAATGTCCCAATCCTGGGCGATGAAATAGTCGTTGGTTGTGCCCATGATGGTGGTCGAATGGCTCTGTCCGCCGTAGATCGCCGTCGCCGTCGTCTGGTTGAGCGGCGCCACGGCGCGAACGCCCGTCAGCTGATCGCGGATTGCATCGACGTCCTTGACGGTGAACCGCCTCGCCTCTGCACTCGCCCGCCCCGGACCGAACTGCCCCGGACGCACGAACAGCATGTTGGTTCCGAGCCGCGAAAGTTCGGTGGAGACCTGCTCGGTGGTGCCATTGCCGATTGTCACCAGTGCAATGACGGCTGCAACGCCGATGACGACGCCAAGCACGGTGAGGAAGGACCGCAACATGTTTCGGCTGATGGCGCGCAGCGCGAGCTTCAGCGTTTCAAGAAACATGATCCGCCTCCTCCCGAGGCGCAACCTCGGCTTCGAGCCTTCCGTCGACGAAACGCAGTATCCTCTGGGCATAGGCCGCGATGTCCGGCTCATGCGTGACCATGACGATGGTGATGCCCTGCTCCCGGTTCAGGCGGGTCATCAGATCCATGATCTCGGCGCTGGTCCTGGTGTCGAGATTGCCGGTCGGTTCGTCGGCGAGAAGCAGAGCGGGTTCGGTGACGATCGCCCGCGCGATCGCCACGCGCTGCTGCTGGCCGCCGGAAAGCTCCTGTGTCTTGTGGTGTTCACGTCCCGCCAGGCCGACCAGACCAAGCGCTTCAATGGCACGCTCGCGGCGCTCTCGCGCGGCAATCCCGCGGTAGGTCAGCGGCAACTCGACGTTCTCGACCGCCGATGTACGGGCGAGAAGATTGAAGCCCTGGAAGACGAAGCCCAGCATATGGCGCCTCAGCAGCGTCAGTTGCCCCCGGTCGAAACCTTTCGTGGAAATGCCCTGGAAGATGTAGTCGCCGGCGCTCGGCACGTCGAGGCAGCCGAGGATGTTCATCGCCGTGGATTTTCCGGAGCCTGACGGCCCCATGATCGCGACGAATTCATGCGTCGCGATCCGCAGGTCGATGTGGTCGAGCGCGCGGATAGCCGCTTCGCCATGGCCATAGACCTTCGATACCTGTCTGAATTCGAGAAGCGGCGGACTGGTCATCGTCGTGTCCCGTCTATTGCGTCAGCGCCGTTGCGTCGGTCACAAGCCGATCGTTCTCCTTCAATTCACCGGAGACGACCTGGGTGAACTGACCGTCTGAGGAGCCGACCTGGATGACCAACGGCACCTGCACGCCATTCCGAAGCACCCATACGCGCCGCTTTGCGCCAGTCAGCGCCTCGCTACCGCCAGCGCCTCCACGCGGGCGGCCGATGCGTGGCGGACGGAAAAGAGCAAAGATGCCGCGCCCGCGCGATGCGGTTTCCGGCGGCGCGTAACGCAGCGCTGCGTTCGGCACCATCAGCGTATTCTTGACGGCCTCGACCGTGATGTCCGAGGTAGCCGTCATGCCTGGGCGTAGCAGCAGGCCTGCGTTGTCGACCGAAAGCACGGCCTTATAGGTGACGACGTTGTTGGTTGTCGCGGAGGCGAAACGGATCTGCTCGATCTCGGCGGGGAAGGTCTTGTCCGGATAGGCGTCGACCGTAAAGGTCGCTTTCTGTCCGACCGCGATCTGGCCGACATCGGCCTCGTCGACGTCCACCTGCAGTTCCATCTTCCTGAGATCGCCTGCGATCGTGAAGAGCACCGGCGCCGAAAGCGAGGCAGCAACGGTTGCCCCAGGATTGACCGAGCGGGTCAGTACGACGCCGTCGATCGGCGAAACGATCTTGGCTTTGGCTAGGTTGACCTCTGCCAGTTGCAGGTCCGCTTCGGCCGAGAGCACGTCCGCTTCGTTTATCTGCTTTGCGGCGACGGCAGACTCATATTTGTAGGATGCGTCCTCAAGGCTCTGCTGCGTCGAGACGTTGCTTTTGACCAGACTTTTCAAGCGCTCCAGCGAGCTCTGCGCCGAAAGCAGGTCGGCATCGGCTTTGGCAACGTTCGCCTTGGCGGATACGACCTTCGCGCGCGAACTTTTCACATCGGCTTCCAGCTTGTTCGTATCAAGAACTGCCAGCACCTCGCCGGATTTCACCTCGCTGTTGTAATCGACGTTGACGTCGCGCACGGTGCCCGAAAGCTCGCTCGATATGTCGACCTGTTCCGTCGGCTGCACGGAGCCGGTTGCCGTCACCAGGACCGTCAAATCGCCGCGCTTTGCCGGCAGGGTCGTATAGCTGTATTCATTGCCGTTGCGGCCGTAATAAGCATAGCCGCCGCTACCGGCCACGGCAATGACTATGGCTGCCGCTATAAGCCGGCCGCGCCAGCGGCGACCCTGGCCACGCTTGCCGGAGGTTGCCAGTACCTCAGCAAGATCGAGCCTAGCCGATACGGCCTTCGCGCCGCTTCCGGATTCGAAATCGTTCATGAAATCCTCAAACCACCATGGGAGCGCCTGCTCCTTCGCCATGTAAATAGTCATAGCGAAGATGAACCGGAACTAACTGCGAGAGGCGCATCGGCATGGAATAGCGAAAAATTGCATTAAATCTTGGTAATGAAAATCCGGTTTAGTCGGCATCTTCCTGGTACTGCTGCGTTCCTTGCATCGGATGGAGCCAGCTTTCGCGCCGCTTGATCCATACTTCATAGGTTGGAGCAATTTCCATCGGCGCCTCGTCCAGCGAACCGAGCCTGAGTTCCGCCTCGTTCTCCGTGAGGCAGAACAGCCGCCCGCCGCATGCCGTACAGAAGCTGCGGCCTTCAAATGTCGCGACCCTGCCGGAATAGTCGAATGCGGTGCGTGGCCATACCGCGAAGGTGACGAAGGCCGAGCCACTCTCCTTTCTGCAATCTGCACAATGGCAGAGGCCGGCGCGAAGCGGCTCACCCTTCACTTCATATCTGACCGCGCCACAAAGGCAGCCCCCGGTACGGATTTTCATCAGGAATCGAGGTCCGGCGGCAATTTCGGCGGCCTGCGCTTGGCGGCCATCAAGAGGTCGAGCTCGGTCGCCGAAGGCCCGAACTTTTCGTAAAGCCGCCTGGCTTCCTTTTCATCCAAGCGATATTTCCGAGCAAATTCGCTCATACTGTAAGGTCGGCCGCGCAGCACTTTGCGGGTCGGCACGGTCTGATTTACAGCGTCAGACATAGCATTCCTCCTTTT
>NZ_JBNDHT010000053.1:0-39811 GCF_056755115.1 Rhizobium sp. SVR5-2C
TCAAGCACGGCAGCACCGAGGTTGAGCCGGGTCTTGCCGAGAGCTGGACCGTTTCCGACGACGGCACGGTCTATACCTTCAAGCTGCGTCCGGGCGTCAAGTTCCAGACGACCGACTTCTTCACGCCGACGCGTGACCTCAATGCCGACGATATCGTTTTCTCCTTCGAGCGCCAGCTGAAGGCCGACAATCCGTGGCACACCTATGTCGCAGGCGGCTCCTACGAATATGCGGCCGGCATGGGCTTCCCGGACCTCATCAAGACGGTCGAGAAGGTTGACGACCTGACGGTCAAGTTCACGCTCAACCATCCGGAAGCGCCCTTCATCGCCGACCTCGCGATGGACTTTGCCTCCGTCCTCTCCAAGGAATATGCCGATAAGCTGCAGGCCGACGGCAAGATGGAGCAGATGAACCAGCAGCCGCTCGGCACCGGTCCCTTCACCTTCGTCGCCTACCAGCCGGATGCCGTCATCCGCTACAAGGCCAACGACACCTACTTCAAGGGCAAGGAAAAGATCGACGATCTCGTTTTCGCGATCACTTCGGACGCATCGGTGCGCGCGCAGAAGCTGAAGGCTGGCGAATGCCACATCATGCCTTACCCGAACGCTGCCGACATCAAGGATCTCAAGGCCGATTCCAACCTCAAGGTTCTGGAACAGCCGGGCCTGAACGTCGCCTACCTCGCCTATAACACGCTCGTTGCGCCCTTCGACAAGGCCGAAGTCCGCAGGGCGCTCAACATGGCGGTCAACAAGCAGGCGATCGTCGACGCGGTCTTCCAGGGCTCGGCCCAGGTTGCCAAGAACCCGATCCCGCCGACGATGTGGTCCTATAACGACGCCGTCAAGGACGACGAATACAATCCGGACGAAGCCAAGAAGATGCTCGAGGCCGCTGGCGTCAAGGATCTCAGCATGAAGATCTGGGCGATGCCTGTCTCCCGTCCCTACATGCTGAACGCGCGCCGCGCCGCCGAACTGATGCAGGCCGACCTCGCCAAAGCTGGCGTCAAGGCCGAGATCGTCACCCATGAGTGGGCTGAATACCTGAAGCTCTCCTCCGCCAAGGACCGTGACGGTGCCGTCATTCTCGGCTGGACCGGCGACAACGGCGACCCGGACAACTTCATGGACACGCTTCTCGGCTGCAGTGCAGTCGGTGGTAACAACCGTGCTCAGTGGTGCAACAAGGAATACGACGACCTGATGACGAAGGCCAAGCAGACGGCCGACGTCGCAGAGCGTACGAAACTCTACGAGCAGGCTCAGGTGATCTTCAAGAAGGAAGCTCCTTGGGCAACGCTCGACCACTCGACCGAATTCGTCCCGATGAGCGCCAAGGTTTCCGGCTTCGTGCAGGATCCGGTCGGTGTTCACCGCTTCGACGGCGTTGATATCGCCGAATAACGAAAAATAGTGCAAAATGCCCGGAATACCGGGCTCTCCGGCGGTCGGGCGATATCCTGGCCGCCGGTAATTGTTGGACCATCTGTCATGCTGCGATTTCTCATTGGGCGCCTTGCCGTCCTGATCCCGACATTTCTCGGCGTTTCGCTTATTGCCTTCTCGTTCATCCGTCTGCTTCCCGGCGATCCCGTCATGCTGATGTCGGGTGAACGCGTGATGGCGCCAGAGCGTCATGCCCAGATCATGCACAATCTCGGTTTCGACCGGCCCATGTATATCCAGTACTTCGATTACGTTGGTAAGGTGCTGCATGGCGACCTCGGGACGTCGATCGTCACGAAGCGTCCGGTCCTCGGCGAATTTGGTGCGCTGTTCCCCGCGACGCTCGAGCTTTCGCTCTGTGCCATTATTCTCGCGATCTGTCTTGGCGTGCCGGCGGGCGTCTTCGCCGCCGTCAAGCGCGGCACATGGTTCGACCAAAGCGTGATGGGCGTCGCCCTCGTCGGCTATTCGATGCCGATCTTCTGGTGGGGCTTGCTGCTCATCATCTTCTTCTCCGGTTACCTCGGCTGGACGCCCGTTTCGGGCCGTATCTCGCTGATGTACTTCTTCAAGCCGGTCACCGGCTTCATGCTGATCGACAGTCTTCTTTCCGGTCAGGCGGGAGCATTCCGCTCGGCGGTAAGCTATCTCATTCTGCCAACGATCGTGCTTGCCACCATCCCGCTAGCCGTCATCGCGCGCCAGACACGCTCGGCGATGCTCGAAGTGCTTGGCGAGGATTACGTTCGCACGGCCCGTTCCAAGGGCCTGAAGCCGCTGCGCGTCGTCGGCGTGCATGCTCTGCGCAACGCCATGATCCCGGTCGTCACCACGATCGGCCTGCAGGTCGGCGTGCTGCTCGCAGGCGCGATCCTGACGGAGACGATTTTCTCCTGGCCTGGCATCGGCAAATGGATGGTCGACGCGGTGTTCAAGCGCGACTATGCCGTCGTCCAAGGTGGTCTTCTGCTGATTGCCGGCATCATCATGCTGGTCAATCTGATCGTCGACATCACTTATGGCTTCATCAACCCACGCATTCGGCACTAGGAGCGGTTCATGAGCACGGTCACGACCAAAACCGTCCAGCCATCCGCCCTTGCGGAATTCTGGTACTACTTCTCGCGAAACAAGGGGGCTGTCATCGGCCTCGCTGTCTTCGTCGTCATTCTTGTGCTGGCAATCTTTGCTCCCTTCGTTGCGCCGCATGCGCCGAATGAGCAGAACCGTCAGATGCTGCTGCTGGCGCCGTTCTGGTCGGAAAGCGGCAGCGCGTCCTTCCCCCTCGGAACGGATGCCGTCGGCCGCGACATTCTCTCGCGTCTGATCTACGGCGCGCGCTTCTCGCTCTTCATCGGCGTCGTCGTCGTGACGCTGTCTGTGATCGCGGGCGTACTGATCGGCCTCGTCGCGGGCTATTTCCGCGGCCGCGTCGATATCGTCATCATGCGCCTGATGGATATCATTCTGGCCTTCCCGTCGCTGCTTCTGGCTCTCGTGCTGGTCGCCGTCCTCGGTCCCGGCCTTACCAATGCGATGATCGCGATCTCGATCGTCAACCAGCCGCATTTCGTGCGCCTGACGCGAGCCTCCGTCATGGCGGAGCGCGAGAAGGAATATGTCGTCGCGTCGCGCGTGGCGGGCGCCGGCACCTTGCGTCTGATGTTCAAGACCATCCTGCCGAACTGTCTCGGGCCGCTGATCGTCCAGGCAACGCTCGCCTTCTCGGCGGCGATCCTCGATGCCGCGGCTCTCGGCTTCCTCGGCATGGGTGCACAGCCTCCGACACCCGAATGGGGCACGATGCTCGCCGAAGCGCGCGAGTTCATCCAGCGCGCCTGGTGGGTCGTAACGTTCCCGGGTCTTGCCATCCTCGTCACCGTTCTAGCCATCAATCTGATGGGTGACGGTCTGCGTGATGCGCTCGATCCCAAGCTGAAGAGGTCGTGATGCCGCTTCTCGATATCCAGAATCTGACTGTCGAATTCCAGACGTCTTCCGGTCTGTTTCGCGCCGTGGATGGCGTGTCGCTCAACTGCGACAAGGGGGAGATCCTCTCGATCGTCGGCGAGTCCGGCTCCGGCAAGTCCGTTGCCATGCTTGCCATGATGGGGCTGCTGCCCTGGACGGCCAAGATCACCGCCGACCGCATGACCTTCGACGGCAAGGAACTCATCGGCCTTTCCGGCCGCCAGCGCCGCAAGATCATCGGCAAGGACATGGCGATGATCTTCCAGGAGCCGATGTCGAGCCTCAACCCGTGCTTTACCGTCGGCTTCCAGCTCGGCGAGACCCTGCGCGTGCACATGGGCATGAACCGCAAGGAACGCCGCGAACGTTCGATCGAACTGCTGAATCTCGTCGGCATCCCTGCTCCGGAAGATCGCCTGTCGAACTTCCCGCACCAGATGTCCGGCGGCATGAGCCAGCGCGTCATGATCGCCATGGCGCTCGCCTGCAATCCGAAGCTTTTGATCGCCGACGAGCCGACGACTGCGCTCGATGTGACGATCCAGGCACAGATCCTCGACCTGCTCGTCCGCCTGCAACGCGAGCAGGGCATGGCGCTCGTGCTGATCACCCACGATATGGGTGTGGTCGCCGAGACCGCCGAGCGCGTTCAGGTGCAGTATGCCGGTCAAAAGGTAGAGGAACAGCCGGTCAAGGAACTCTTCCGCGACCCACATCACCCCTATACTGCGGCATTGCTTTCCGCTCTGCCGGAGCGCGCCGCCGTCGGGCAGCACCTGCCGTCGATTGCCGGCGTGGTGCCGGGCCAGCATGACCGCCCCAGCGGCTGTCTGTTCGCGCCACGCTGCGGTTTTGCCACAGTCGAATGCGAGCGCGGCGTCGTGCGCCAGGGACCGGACCTCGGCGTGGCACTTTGCAACTATCCCTTGAAAGACGGCAAGCCGCTCGGTCATCCGGGCGCGATGCCGAAGCAATCCGCTGGAGACCTCGTATGAGCGGAGCCGTTCTCGAGGGCAAGGATCTTGCCCGTTTCTACACCGTCAATCGCGGCATGTTCAAACCTGAAGCGACCGTCAAGGCGCTGAATGGTGTCAGCTTCAGCCTTTATTCCGGAAAAACGCTCGCCGTCGTCGGCGAATCCGGTTGCGGCAAGTCGACGCTCGCGCGTCTCGTCACCATGATCGAGGACCCGACGGGCGGCGAATTGTTCATCGATGGCAAGCCTGCACGGATCGGTGATCGAAGCCTGCGCAGCCAGGTTCAGATCGTATTTCAGAACCCTTACGGTTCGCTCAATCCGCGCCAGAAAGTCGGCGCGATTCTTGAGGAGCCGCTGAAGATCAACACCGATCTCGATGCCGCGGCCCGCCGTCGTAGGGCAGAAGAGATGATGGCGCGCGTCGGCCTGCGCTCGGAACATTACGGTCGCTATCCGCATATGTTCTCGGGCGGTCAGCGCCAGCGTATCGCCATTGCCCGTGCGCTCATGCTGCGGCCGAAAGTGCTTGTGCTCGACGAGCCCGTGTCCGCCCTCGACCTCTCCATCCAGGCTCAGGTGCTGAACCTTTTGATGGACCTGCAGAAGGAAATGGGCCTTGCCTATCTCTTCATCTCGCATGGTCTTTCGGTCGTTCGCCACATCGCCGACGACGTGATGGTCATGTATCTCGGCCGGCCGGTCGAGACGGGGCCGGCGGCCGAAGTCTTTGCGCACCCGCGTCACCCCTATACAGCCGCCCTGCTGTCCGCGACGCCGATCGCTGATCCCGACCGCGCCAAGAACCGCATCCGTCTGCAGGGCGAGCTTCCGTCGCCGCTGAAGCCGCCGAGCGGCTGCCACTTCAATCCGCGTTGCTGGAAGGCTCAGGACTATTGCCGTCGGGTCGAGCCTCTACTAAGTGGAACAGGCACGCAACAATACGCCTGTCACTTCCCGCTCGACTGAGCGGGTACAGGCGACGACGGAGGATACATGCCGGAACGGACGGACACATCCCACGCAATCATCGTGATGGGTGTCAGCGGCTCCGGCAAATCCTCGATTGGCGAGAAACTGGCGGAGGCGCTGAACCTCCGCTTCGTCGAAGGTGACGGGCTTCATCCTGCTTCGAACGTCGAGAAGATGTCGAAAGGCATCCCGTTGACCGATGACGACCGCATGCCTTGGCTCGACGTGATCGGCGAAACCATCAAATCCGCTCTCGCAAAGGGTGAAGGCATCGTTGTTTCCTGCTCGGCGCTGAAGCGTATCTATCGCGATCGTCTTCGCACCGCCGCCGGCGGCAGCCTCTTCTTCGTTTATCTTGATGGCTCTCGGGATCTGCTTACGCGGCGGATGGGCGAGCGCAAGGGCCATTTCATGCCGGCGTCGCTGCTCGATAGCCAGCTCCAGACGCTCGAAGTGCCGACCGGCGAGCCCGGCGTCGTGACCGTCGATATCGACGACACGGTCGAAGGTATTGCGGAAGCGGCGCGAAAGAAGCTCGCGCCGCTTGGCGTTGCCTGACCAAGGCCTATTGACGGCCTCTTGGAAGCGACCATCTTCGCGTGCTCAGTGGCGGTCGCCGCAGAAGCCGCCCGGAGCCGGAGGACCTGCCTTGAGCCGAGCGGAACTTTCAGCGATCTATCGCGATTACATAGCCTGCCTGAATGCGCAGGACTGGCAGCGGCTGGGACACTTCGTCGGCGACGATGTACGCCACAATGATCGGAGGCTCGGCCTGGCAGGCTATCAGGCGATGCTGGAGCGGGACTTCGAGGAGATCCCGGACCTTCATTTCGACGTCAAGCTGCTGATCTCCGATCCGCCCTTTATCGCCAGCCGGCTTGTTTTCGATTGTACGCCGAAGGGAACGTTCCTCGGCCTTCCCGTCAACGGAAAGCGCGTCTCTTTCGCCGAAAATGTCTTCTATCGCTTCGATCGGGAAAAGATCGATGAGGTTTGGTCGGTGATAGACAAGGCGGCAATCGAAGCACAGCTCTGATGAAAGCCGCCATGTCATGTTGTGCCGTCACGGGTTGAAGCGCTGCGGCGAATAGGCCGAAATATCGATGAAGGGCGTTTCGCCGGTAATGAATTCCGCAAGCACGCGGCCGGTCACCGGTCCGAGCGTCAGGCCGTGATGCGCATGTCCGAAGGCGAACCACAGCCCGTTGTGGCGCGGAGCCTTGCCGATGATAGGCATCATGTCCGGTGTGCAGGGGCGGGCACCCATCCACGGCTCCGGATCAAGACGGCGCCCGAGCGGGAACACGGTGCGCGCCACCTTTTCCGCGCGGTCGAGCTGAACCGGCGTCTTCGGTGCGTCGAGCGTGGCGAACTCCGCGCCGGTGGTCAGACGGATACCGCGGTTCATCGGTGCGAGGAAATAACCACGCTCGGCATCGAGCGTCCAGTTGTTGAGGACGGCATTGCCCTCTGCCGCATAGTGCATGTGGTAGCCGCGCTTGACGCCGAGCGGGAAGGAGTAGCCAAGCCGCTTCGTCGCCACCGCGGCCCAGGGGCCGAGCGCCAGCACGGCATCGTCGGCATCCAGCGGGCCTTCGGCCGTGGAGATGCGCCAGCCGGAGCCTACTTGGCCGAGCGAAGCGGCATCGCCGGTAACGAAACGACCGCCCAGGCTTTCAAAATAGGTGCAGTAGGCGTTCGTCAGCGCATGCGGATCGAGGACAGACCACGGATCGCGCCAGCGCAGGCCGCCCGTAAAATTCTGCGTCAGGTTCGGTTCGATGCGCGCCACATCGGCGGAACTCAGCTTGTCATAGGTGACGCCGAACTCCTTTTCCCAGAGGGTGGCTTCGGCAATCGCCTCATCATATTTTTCGGCCGTGCGGAAAACCCGCATCCAGCCATCCTTGCGGATCAGCGCCTCGGCATGCGAGGCCTCGATCAGGTCCTTGTGCTCGGACACGGAGTTTTCGATCAGCGGTGCGTAGGCGCGCGTGATTGCCTCGTGTCGCCGCGCATTGGAGTTCCACCAATAGCGGGCAAGGAAAGCGACCTGACTTGGCAGCGTCTTCAGATGGTAATGCGCGTCGATGCGGTTGTTCAGCGCATAGCGCAGCAACATCCCGAACTGTTGGGGGAAACCGTAAGGCACAACACCTTCGCGCTGGATCAGGCCGGCATTTCCGAAAGAGGTCTCGCTCCCCGGAGCCTTGCGGTCGATCAATGTCACCTGCCGTCCGCGCCGTTGCAGATGAATTGCCGCCGAAACACCGATGATGCCGGCACCGAGCACTATTGCATTCTTTGTCATTTTTTCTTGCAGCCCACTTAATTCCAAGGGCCGAAAATGCCCCCTGGATCGCGACGGCGCAATTGAAAAATGCATTTCATTTCAAAATCATTGCCGCTCGGAGTGCCGCATTTTCGGCGCGGATGCGGGCGGTCAGTATGATCGCATTCAGCACCGTGAAGATCCCGGCATACAAATACATATCGAACGCCAGCGGCAGGGCTGCGATCTCTCCGGCAACGATCGCATAATTGGGGTGCCGGATGAGGCTATAGGGTCCACTGCGGACAAGCGGCGCGTTCGGAAGAACAATGATACGTGTCGTCCATCGCTCCTTGAGAGTGGCAAGTACCCAGAGACGAAGGACCTGCAGGAGCATGAAGATGCCGAACCAGAAGAAGTTTACCGGCCGGTCGGTGGCAAGCAGCCACAATCCGCCGATCCAGCCTGCATGAAGTGCAACCATATAGGGATAGTGCTCGGCCCCGAACTCCCGCGCGCCGCGCGCAAAGAGCGCGGCGGTGTTGTGCTTGGCAAGAGCAAGCTCGCCGAGCCGCTGAAGCGTCACGAAGGTTAGGAGTGCGACGGAGGCGAGCATCATGCGGTCCTCCGCAGCGTGACGCAGCTGGCCGAAAAGCCCGGTCCCATCGCAATCATCGCTGCGCGGTCCGGCAGACCGGCTTGGATGACGCGTTCCAGCACGAAGAGCACGGTCGGCGAGGACATGTTGCCATAATCGGACAGCACCGAGCGTTCATGATCGAGCGACCCGGGCGAAAGCGCCAGCGCGCTTTCCATCGCTTCCAGCACCCTGGTGCCACCCGGGTGGCAGACAAAGCGGTCGATGTCCCGGCGCGAAAGCCCGTTGCGGGCAAGGATGCCGTCCAAGGCCGGGCCAAGCTCCCTTTCAGCGAAGGGCGGCAGCGATTGCGCAAGCACGATGCCGAAGCCGGTATCGTCGATCTTCCAGCCCATGATGTCGAGCGTGTCCGGAAACAGATGTTCGCCGGTGGATTCCACCGCGGCGATGCCGTCTCCGCCGTTGCGTAGCACGCAAGCCGCAGCGCCGTCGCCGAATAGCGCAGTTGCGATGATGTTCGGCCGCGTCAGCTCGTCCAGCCGGAAGGCGAGGGTGCAGAGTTCGATGGTCACGAAGAGAACGATCTTGCCCGCTCTGGCTTTCGCCTGCCGGACCGCGATGCCGAAGCCGGAGACGCCCGCCGCGCAGCCAAGCCCGAACACGGGCACACGCTCGATATCCGGTCGGAACCCCATCTTCCCGGCAAGTTGCGCGTCGAGGCTCGGCGTCGTGAACCCGGTAGAGGAGATGGTCACGACGCAATCGACATCGCCTGCTTTCAGATCGGCACGCCGCAGTGCCTTTGTCGCTGCTTCAACGAAGAGGCTGCCCGCGACCTCCGCATAGGCGTTCATGCGGTCCGGCCAGCCATGCGGTTCGTCGAACCATGAGAGCGGCCGCGCTGCATGGCGTTTGCTAATGCCTGCATTGTCGAAGACGCCGGCCAGATGCCGAAAGTCCGCGAAGCGGCCAGCAAAGAGGCGGGCGGAAGCCGCGGCAGCTTCTGCCTGCGTGATGACGTGTTCCGGCACCGCAACCGCGAGGCTCAGCAATTTCACCGTATCGCTCACTGCATTCTCCTTGTTGCCCGGCGGCAAAACGGAGAACACTTGGCACGGCGATTTATTCGGCCGTCAGCGTCACAAAAAGGTGATGCAAAAATCCCTTACGCCGTCCGAATAAAACGAAGGGCAGGAGTGTTCTTTCGGCGCAACGTCATTTTCCACGGAGATATTCCCATGACGACGACCACGACCGTTCGCATTGCTTCTCTCGTTTTTGGCGGCTTCATCGCCGCCTCCATGCTTTCTACCCCGGTTTTCGCAGTCGGCGGTGGTGGTAGCGGCAGCGACGCGAGCACGCCCGTTTGCAAAAAGGGTCAAATCTACGACAAGAAATCGAAGAGATGCGTAAAGCAGAGCAGCGCCAATGTGCCGGACGAGGACCGTACCGATTATGCCTATGCGCTGGCCAAGGCCGCCAGATACCAGGAGGCGCTCGATATGCTCGATACCGTCAAGGATCAGAATAATGCGGAAGTGCTGAATTATCGCGGCTACGCCACGCGCAAGCTCGGCCGTACGGACGAAGGCATCACCTACTACCTCCAGTCGGTAAAGCTCGACCCGAACTATGCGCAGGTCCGTGAGTATCTCGGCGAAGCCTATGTCGTCAAAGGCCGCATGGATCTTGCCAAGGAGCAGCTAGGCATCATCAAGACGATCTGCGGCACCGAATGCGAGCCGTATGAGGACCTCAACGCTGCCATCCTCAATCCGTCGAAGATGTAAATCGAAGCAGGACGCGGGGCAGGCAGGAGGGGATATTCGGATGTCGGTCGCGCGCACGACATTTCCTGCGTATAGTCGCCTGAAAATGGAATCGCCGGCTCAACCGGCGATCTCCGGAAGAAGAACCGGGGCGGAGGCGGCCATCGCGAGCGAAGCGGATATCAGGAAAGGCCTGACAGAGAACTTTGCCAGGCTCTGGCGTTATGGCCTTGTACTCTCGCGTCAGCGTGATGTGGCCGATGATCTCGTGCAACAGACCTGCGTCCGGGCGCTTGAGCGCGCTGCGCAATTCGAACCAGGAACCCGGCTCGATCGCTGGCTGTTTTCGATCCAGCATTCGATCTGGCTGAACGAGGTCCGCTCTCGCAAGGTCCGCCAGGGCAGGGGTTTCGCGGATCCGGAAGAAGCGCTGGTCTTCGATGGCGCCCACGACACCGAAACGCACGTCATGGCAAACCAGGTGCTTCGGCAGGTGGATGCGCTTCCGGAAGCACAGCGCAGCGCCGTCTTCCTCGCTTATGTGGAAGGACTCTCTTATCGCGAGGTGGCAGAAGTCTTGGGAATACCGATCGGAACTGTGATGAGCCGGCTGGCGGCAGCCCGTGCGACGCTCTCCGGGGCTCTTTCGAAAGAGGCACGAGAATGAGCAACGATATCCATATTATGCCCTCTGACGAAGAGTTGACGGCCTTCATTGACGGTGAATTGCCGCCTCAGGATGCCGCGCGTATCGAAGCGCTTGCCACAGTCGACGACCACGTGGCCGGGCGGCTGGAATTCCTCTCCCGTAGCAGTCTGCCGTTCAAGGAGGCTTTCGCGCCGCTTCTTACTGCCGCGCCAAAGGCCGAGCTGGAAGCGGTGCTCTCTGCGATCCCCGAGCGGCAGGACACCACAGCCTCGACTTTGACGAGCCGTCGCGGCTTTCTCAGCGCCATTGCTGCCTCGGTTGTCGCGGGCGTCATTGTCGATCGTGCCTACATCGGTCTCAGTCGCCGTCCATCGAGGGAAGAGAGCACGGAATGGCGCGGCGTCGTCGCCGAATACCTCTCGCTCTACACGGCGGACACGCTTGCGGGTCCCGTGCCACCTGCCGATATTCAGAGCGCTCAGCTCGCCCTGCTCGAGGGAAAGCTGGGTCTTGCGCTTTCTCCGGAGAAGGTCGCGTTGCCCGGCGTGGACTTCAAGCGCGCGCAGCTCCTCGAGTATGAAGAAAAACCGCTCGCGCAGATCGCCTATCTCGATCCCGAGACAGGCCCGATGGCACTCTGCATCATCCGTTCGAACAGCGGCGAAAAGTCGCCGGATATCGAGGGTCGCTTGGGCATGAATGTCGTTTACTGGTCCGATAACACCCATGCTTTCATGCTGATCGGTCATGCTCCGGCGGATCGGATGCAGGAAATCGCCGATAGCGTCAGGGCAAAATTGACGGTGTGAAGCCGTCCCGCCATTATGATGACCAGATTGCATGGTGTTGCCGGTCATCTCGATGCGATAGGACCGGTATTCTAAATGGATTGGATCAATCGTTATATTGACGAGCCGCTGCTTTCCGGCGCGGCACGTACGCTGCGGGCTTGGCATGCTTATACGGCGCAACATCCGGAACGTTTGGAACCGGTGTGGAATCTCGCGATGCTTTCGCTGCTTGCGATCGCAAGCCGGTACATTCTCTCCGGCTGGCCTCTTGTCCTGAGCCTCGCGGCATTGTTCATGCTGGCGCTGCCATCCGTCTGGAAGCTGGTTTCCTCCGCGAGAACCGGAGCAGGCGGCTATGACGCCCGGCGCTACAAATCGCTCCGGGCCCGTGCGATCAGCAAACGTGAGGCGGAGTGGTCGTTGCGCATGACGGTTCTCTTCGTTTCGGCGGGCCTGCCGTTCGTGACACGCATCGACGAGCCGGTCGGAGCGGCATTTATGGGTGGCGCATGCATGTGGTTCGTATTGACCGCGCCGGTGAAGTTCTACCTCGAAGCGGCCGAGCCGCCCACCCCCGATCAAGGTGACCGCTCACCTCGGGGCGCCTTTCAGCTCGGCTGACATCCCAGGGGCCGCAGTACTTTCCAAGGCCTTCTGGAACAAATTGCCAAGGATCGCCGTTATTAGGCCAGGATCGGATAGAGGAGTTCACCATGCTGTACTACGCTTTGGTATTTCTCGTCGTAGCCCTGATCGCCGGTGTACTTGGATTCGGCGGCATTGCAGGCGCTTCGGCTTCCATAGCACAGGTTCTTTTCTTCATATTCCTGGTGCTGTTCGTCGTCTCGCTCGTCATGCGCCTGATGCGCCGCGAGTAACGCGACGGATATCTGGAATTCGGAACCCGGCGTTGCGGCGCCGGGTTTTATTTTGACAGATCGGGTCTGCCTCCGCGCTGTCAGGATCTTCGATGTGCGGCGCACAATATTGACGTTCGCCCGAACCCATCCCAAAATAAATCCCGATGCTGAAAATCTGCGACAGGCGGCGCGACACGTGACATAAGGGCGCGCCGAAACCATTCCGGGATGCCCGAACGCCAATGATACGCATCGAAAACATCAGCAAACAGCTTAGCCACCGTATCCTCTTCATTGAGGCTTCTGCGGCTCTCAACAAGGGCGAGAAGATCGGTCTCGTCGGTCCGAATGGTGCCGGCAAGACGACGGTCTTCCGGATGATCACGCAGGAAGAGCACCCGGACGAGGGACAAGTCGCCGTCGAGAAGGGCGTCACCGTCGGCTATTTCAACCAGGATGTGGGCGAGATGGAGGGCCGCAGTGCCGTCGCCGAGGTGATGGATGGCGCAGGCCCCGTGAGCATCGTTGCCGCCGAATTGCGGGCTCTTGAGGCTGCCATGGCCGATCCCGATCAGGCGGACGACATGGAGACGATCATCGAGCGCTATGGCGAAGTGCAGGCGCGCTACGAGGAACTGGATGGCTATGCGCTCGAAGGGCGTGCGCGCGAAGTCCTGGCGGGCCTGAGCTTCAGCCAGGAGATGATGGATGGCGATGTCGGCGCGCTCTCGGGCGGCTGGAAGATGCGTGTGGCGCTCGCCCGCATTCTCCTGATGCGGCCCGATGTCATGCTCCTCGACGAGCCAAGCAACCATCTGGATCTGGAAAGCCTCATCTGGCTTGAGGAATTCCTCAAGGGCTACGAAGGCGCGTTGCTAATGACCTCGCACGACCGCGAGTTCATGAACCGCATCGTCACCAAGATCATCGAAATCGATGGCGGGACATTGTCGACCTACTCGGGTGACTACGGCTTTTACGAGCTGCAGCGGGCACAGAACGAAAAGCAGCAGCAGGCTCAGTTCGAGCGTCAGCAGGCGATGCTCGCCAAGGAGATCAAGTTCATCGAGCGCTTCAAGGCGCGCGCCTCGCACGCTTCGCAGGTGCAGAGCCGCGTGAAGAAGCTGGAAAAGATCGACCGGGTGGAGCCGCCCAAGCGCCGCCAGATGGTCTCGTTCGAGTTCCAGCAGGCGCCGCGCTCCGGTGAGGACGTCATCAACCTCAAGAACGTGCACAAGAAATACGGCAGCCGAACCATCTATGAGGGACTGGATTTCATGGTGCGGCGCCGGGAGCGGTGGTGCATCATGGGCATAAACGGCGCGGGAAAATCGACGTTGCTGAAGCTGGTAGCGGGCTCTGCGGAGCCGGATGAAGGCAGCGTCGCTCTGGGTGCCAGCGTGAAGATGGGCTATTTCGCACAGCACGCCATGGACCTGCTGGACGGCGACCGCACCGTGCTCCAGTCGCTTGAGGATAAGTTCCCCCAGGCGGGCCAGGGCTCATTGCGTGCGCTGGCAGGCTGCTTCGGGTTCTCCGGCGACGATGTGGAGAAGAGATGCCGGGTGCTGTCGGGTGGCGAGAAGGCCCGGCTGGTCATGGCGATCATGCTCTTCGACCCACCGAACCTTCTCGTGCTGGACGAGCCGACGAACCATCTGGATCTGGACACCAAGGAAATGCTCATCAAGGCCCTGTCGGAGTATGAGGGAACGATGCTGTTCGTCTCGCACGATCGCCACTTCCTCGGCGCTCTGTCCAACCGGGTGCTGGAGCTCACGCCTGACGGCATCCACCAGTATGCCGGCGGCTATACGGAATATGTGGCGCGCACGGGCTATGAAGCTCCCGGGCTGCGCAGTTGAGCGCTTGGCCTTCAGCAGGAGTATTTTCAAGCGCGCTCATGTATCATATCGCAAGCGCCTCTTTGTCGGCGCTTGCAGCGAATTAAAGCAGTAGCCGGATGAGCGATGTCATCGACCGAGTTTCATCTTGCGACGGAATGGATCGTCGATTCAGCGGTTGAAGATGTCTGGCGGGTGCTCAATACGCCTGAGACCTGGCCTGAATGGTGGCCGTCCGTGAAACAGGTCGATCTGTTGCAGGAAGGGGACGAGGCAGGCATCGGTTCCATCTACCGGATGCGATGGTCGACCGCACTGCCTTACGACCTGATCTTCGAGATGCAGACGGTGAGGGTAGAGCCGCTCGTGACCATCGAGGGCCGGGCTTCCGGCGAACTCGATGGCATCGGACGGTGGACGCTGCGGCCCGAAGGCTCCAAATGCAAGGTTCGCTACGATTGGATCGTCAAGGTGACAAAGCCCTGGATGGTCAGATTTGCATTCATCCTGCGGCCGGTCTTCAGATGGAACCATAACGTGGTCATGGAACGCGGCCGGCGCGGTCTCGTGCACCACCTAGCGCGCAATCGCTGACAGAAATGTCGCTGTAGCTTCGCGTCTTGAATAGATAGGCAGGCTCTAAGCGCGCTCCGCCCAGATCTTCGCCAGTTCGACGATCGTCCTTACGGCTTTCTCCATGTCTTGCCGGCTGACCCATTCGAGCGGCGAGTGAAAGGCGTGGCCACCGGCGAAGATGTTGGGGCAGGGCAGCCCCATGAACGAAAGCCGCGAACCGTCGGTACCGCCCCTTATGCTGCCGCGCACCGGCTCCATGCCCGCCCGTCGCACCGCCTCGAGGGCGTTTTCGACGATCTCCGGATGACGGTCGAGGATGACCTTCATGTTGCGGTACTGCTGCTTGACCTTGAAGGTGTAGGATGAGCCGGGATAGTCGGCCATGACCTCCCGCACGATCCCCTCGAGCATGGCCTCCTTGGCGGCAAGCCCGTCGTCTTCGAAGTCGCGGACGATGAGGCTGAGGTTTGCCTTTTCCATCGAGCCGGTCACACCCGTCGGGTGAACGAAACCCTGTCGGCCTGCGGTCGTCTCGGGCGCCACGTCCTTCGGTAGCCGGCTGATAATCGCTCCGGCAATCTTGACGGAATTCTCCATCTTCCCCTTGGCGAAACCGGGATGGATCGCGACACCTTGAATAGTGATTTCGACGCCATCGGCCGAGAAGGTCTCATCCTCGATGTGCCCAGGCATTTCGCCATCCATGGTATAGGCAAACTGTGCGCCCAGCTTTGCGAGATCGACCTTGTCCACGCCGCGCCCGATTTCCTCGTCGGGCGTAAACAGGATCTTGATCGTCCCATGCTTGATATCGGGATTGCCGACCAGGTATTGCGCCGCGGTCATGATCTCGGCAATTCCGGCCTTGTCGTCGGCACCAAGCAGCGTCGTGCCGTCGGTGGTGATGATGTCGTTGCCGATCTGGTCCTTCAGTGCCGGATGATCGCTGACGCGAATGACCTGCTGCAGATCGCCCGAAAGCTGAATGTCTCCACCGCCATAGTTGCGCACGACTTGCGGTTTCACGTTCGTCCCTGTGAAATCCGGCGCGGTATCCATGTGCGAGCAGAAGCAGATGACGGGGACCGGCTTGTCGGTGTTGGACGGGATGGTCGCATAGACATAGCCGTGCTCGTCGAGATGCGCATCGGACAGGCCGATTGCCAGCAATTCCTCCACCAGCATACGGCCGAGGTTCTTCTGCTTTTCTGTCGAGGGCTGCGTCGGCGACTTGGGATCCGACTGCGTATCGATGACGACGTAGCGAAGAAAGCGATCGGTAACAGTATCGGTCATGGCGAAATCCAATGATGAGCGTCGGCTATGGACTGCTGTAGCCTTCATCCGTGTCGCGGTGAAGGCATTTTTGCTTTGCCAACGCGTTTGCCACCATGACGACCAGTTATCAGTCGTCGGCCTGATCGCGATCGTCTAACCCAGTGCCACTACTGTCCATCCGACGCCGAGGATAGCCGCAGCAAGAAGCGTCACAATGACGGAGAAGTTGAGACGGAATATCGCAATGGCGGCGAGCACGGTCAAAGTCAGCGACGGCAGGTTGAGCGACGAAAGTACCGGGACATCAAGCCACCAGCTTCCAAAGGTGAGCGTGCGGACCTCTCCAAAAAGAACGTGCAGGCCAAACCAGATCGCCAGATTGAGAATCACGCCGACGATCGCAGCCGTGATCACCGACATGGCTGCGGAGAGTGCCGCGTTTCCCCGCAGTTTTTCGATGAACGGGGCGCCAAGAAAAATCCATAGGAAGCTCGGCAGGAAGGTCACCCAGGTCGTCAGGACCGCGGCAAGCGTGGCCGCCGTCAGCGGGCTCAGCGTACCAGGATCGCGGTGGCCCGCCAGGAAGCCAACGAACTGCGTTACCATGATCAGCGGACCCGGCGTGGTCTCCGCCATTCCGAGGCCGTCCAGCATTTCCCCGGGTTGTAGCCATCCGAATCGCTGGACAGCCTCCTGGGCGACATATGCGAGAGCCGCATACGCTCCGCCGAAACTGACAACAGCCATCTGGCTGAAGAAGATGCCAACTTTGGAGAATACGTTATCAGGGCCGAGAGTGACCCAGAGCCCCGCGACCGGAAGGAGCCACAAAGCGGCCAATGCCCCTGACGTCTTCAGCGACCAGGCCAGATTCGGCCGCGCGTGGAGAGGGACATTTTCGCCCAGAGCCGAGTCTCGGTCTTCCAGAATCTTGCCTGAGCCCGATTTGTGACCGCCGCCAACCTTGAAGGCGGCCACATCGGCACGGCCGCCAAGGAAGCCGATGACACCCGCGCCGACAATGATGAGCGGGAAGGGCACGTGCAGGAAGAAGATCGCGATAAATGCGGCAGCCGCCATGCCGATCATCACATTGTTCGTGAGCGCCCGGCTGCCGATCCGGAACACCGCTTGTATGACGACTGCCAGGACAGCGCATTTGAGGCCAAAGAAAAGCCCTTCGACGAACGTCACGTTACCGAAGAGCACGTAGATATAGCTGAGCGCGAGAATGGACACGAAGCCCGGCAAGACGAACAAAGCGCCGGCAATGACGCCGCCCAGCGTTCGGTTGAGGAGCCAGCCGATATAGATGGCGAGCTGATGCGCCTCTGGACCGGGAAGGAGCATGCAATAGTTCAGCGCATGCAGGAAACGGTGCTCCCCAACCCAGCGTTTTTCGTCGACGATGATGCGATGCATGACGGCGATCTGTCCCGCGGGACCGCCGAAACTCAAGGCGGCGACGCGGGCCCAGACTTTCGTTGCTTCGGACAGGGGAACGATATCGCTCTCGGCCGAGAGAGGTGCGTTTCCTGCCTTTCTGGCCAACTCGGTCATCGTTTCCTATCCCTTCCTCGGATTCGGCCAGTTATGCGTCTCGTCCGTCGCGTCGCGGCACCATCTGTAGAAAGCGTCGTAGATCGTCAAGCCTGCCTCCAGCTGTTCGAGGTCGTCGTCGAACATTCGGGAGAGGCCAAGGGAGGCGGCCAATAGTCCAGGCACTTCCGGTGCGAGGTCTGGCCGCGCCGTATCCGCGCCGCGCACGATCCTCGCGAGATGGAGAATGGGCTTCGACTTCAGGCAGAACTCCTCGACCATCACGTCGAATGTGCAAAGCTCGCCACGATGGCTCCAGAAGACCTCCTCGATGTCGAAAGGCATTGCGCCGAAGCGCTCGCCAACAGCGGGCACCTGACTTGCAGGAACGAACAGAAAGACTGCGGAGGGGTCCACGAAACGGCGGATGAGCCAGGGGCAAGCAATGCGGTCGATCTTCGGGCGAGCCCGTGTCACCCATACCGTCCGGCCCTTTGCATCGCGCGGCGGCAGTTTCTCGTCCGGAACGAGGATGCCTTCTGCCGCGCGCCAGGCCTCGAAACCGCCGTCGAGCACCTCAGCCTGGTTTCCTGCGTACCTCAGATAGGCAGCGACGCCGTGGCTGAGCTTCTCACCCTTCTGGCATATCAAGATCGAAGGGCCGGTGACCTCAGAACTCCAGGCCTCGACCTCACGATAGTCCCGCCGGATAGAGCCCGGGATGAGCCGTGGGTCGTCCGCAAAGTCGTCGTCAGTGCGGACGTCAATAAGCATTGGCACGTTCGGCGTGCCGACGATGCGGGTCAGCTTGTCAGATGTGATTTCGAGATATGACGGCATAGCTGCGTCCCTCCGTTGCTTCGGGGTTCAAGGACGCGATTCTCTAGCTGTCGCCTCGTGGGGTGATCGCTACCCCATGTCCAAAAATTTGCAGCAGCGCTGGTGATTGTCAAGGGGCGGACCACCGAGCGCAATCCCTCCGCATAGCCTAAATTCTCCTTGCCGCGAGCGGCTACGCGTCCTCCGCCACAGCGGAAAATTGCACTGACGGTACAGTTCGTTGTAATTATTCCGCCCGCTTGATTTTGGAGGAGACGCAGCATGGACCGATTCACAGGCGGCTGCCTGTGCGGCAACGTCCGGATTGCGGCGTCGGGACGCCCGTACAGGGTCGGCCTTTGTCACTGTCTCGACTGCCGCAAGCATCATGGAGCCCTTTTTCACGCTTCCGCCGTATTCCCTCGGGATGCGGTGACGATCGATGGCGAAACACGCGACTATGCCGGGCGATTTTTCTGTCCCCGCTGCGGCTCGTCAATTTTCGGATGCACTGCAGACGAAATCGAGGTGAACCTGGGATCCCTGGATGCCCCTGACCAACTGAGGCCGACCTACGAACTCTGGACCGTCCGTCGCGAGTCCTGGTTGCCGCCGTTTCCGCTCAAGAGACGATACGAGCGCGATCGTGATGCCACGGATCGTTTCGAGGAGTAGGTCGCACGAACGGTACGAAGGCGCCGTTACAAGGTGACAGAGACGTATGCCTTCATCGGCATCTCGAACCAGTGTTCCAGGACTGCGCCTTCGACATGGAGGAGCAAGTCCGCGGCGACGTGACCGAACAGTTAGCTGACTGTTGAAGCTAGTGGAAAGAAGATGTTTGGCTGGGGAACCTGGAGCCGGACGGCCGTTCCTAAAAACCGTTTACTTTCAACTTGTTGCTCGATGTCGCGTCAACAATGTGGAGGTAGTTTGTGGGGGTGTCAACAATTGGATGCCAAGGCATGCGATCACGATTCATTCGGGCGATCTTCGGACTTCAATCTAAGGATGAATGCGTCGCTCATCCTTACCGCTATGATGGCTCGTGAGTAACGATTCGGGGGCATGCAGAATGAGTTCAAATCGTAATGGCCAGTGATCAACAGTTGATTCAACTTGCGGAGGTGTTTGTCGAGGCGTTTCGGGCTGCGCTTGTTAGCAGCGAGGAAGTTTTTCGCACACTGCTGAAGAGTTCAGAAAAGGGATTTAGTAGTGGAGCGCATGGCACTGTGGAATTTACCGAGGAATTGCTGGAGGCTTCGCGAAATCTGTCATCCCGAGCGGCTAAAGTTTTCGGCGCCAGTCGTATTCATCAGAAGTCAGTTGAAGAGGTTGCGCGTAGTATCGCCTTTAGCAAGGGCGACACTGACAGTGTGAAGGACATCGCCAAGGCGATAGCAATTGGTATTGGTGACGCGGCGAGTACCGAGTACCGCATCATCCGTCCGAATACGCTTATTCGCTTCATGGGTAGTGTGGATGAGGTCAAGCTTGGACCTGTCCGAATCGTGAAACGTGAATTCATTCGCCAGGATGTAGAAAGCTGATCATCAAAAATCCGGATTTCTCCCCTTGAGCAAGAAAGAAACGCCTTCACCCTTGTAGAGGATGGAACTTCCTTAAACGCGCATATCCATCTCCCGGAGCTTTGCTGGGATGTGTCAGTGCAGGGAATGCCGAAAGGGTTGGAACTACAAGCCCTATGGTTCATCGATGTGGCGATTAGTTTCGTTAGATTGCATTACAAGGAGCCGAAGGGGTTGTTCCCTAAGCTTGCGGATGTTGAACCGCATCCCATATACCCACATCCATTCCAATCCCACGGCTTGAGTATCGGCCCGGAGGGGCCCGCCTTCGGTGGAGGCTCGGCTGCGCCTTGGTACGAATTTGATACCGAAATAATAGATGTTCTGAAAAGCTCCACGGTAGCCCGCGTTGCGGGACAGGTGTTCGATCCCAAGAGCAATACGCTGGCAGAACGTATGCAACAGGCGTTGGGATGGCTGACGCGAGCACGCCGTGCCCAGGAGCCTGCGGAGAGAGTGCTCTTGTTCTTCACGACGATCGAAGCGCTGCTTTCGGGAACTAGCAACGACGGCCCCGTCACTGAAACGATTTCGCGCTATGCTGGCGTGATATGGAGCGAGAAGCCCGAGACTCGGCTGGCATTGTATAAGAGCCTCAAGAAGCATTACAATCTCCGATCGCGCATTGTTCACAATGGCGAGCGAAGCGTGGCACAGATCGAGGTCAACAACGTCCACTATATTGCTTGGATGATAACTCAGATTCTCTTGCGTCGTGCTGACCTTACCGTCAAACACGCAGACTTTATTGAAACCCTCAAGGAAGCAAGTTTCGGCACGAAGCTTGAAATTTGACCTGTTTACGACGATCCCGCCTTGACCCGCACACGCCGTCAGATGAGCATAGAAAAACCGCCGTCAACGGGCTGCAACCGTCGGGCGTTTTTTTATCAAGGTGTTCCAGAATGCTGAACGACATTGCTGACATTGTAAAGCCGCCGTTGACGGCAGTTTGAGCCCCGGGAGCGAAATATTCGCTCCGGAAAACGTCGCAAGCTCCTTTGAAAATCTAATTGTTGACACTGCCGTTCGCATCGAGAGCGGCAAGCCGGACGGGATTGCGCGGCCCGCGCCCTGGCTGTTCTTCGCACGGTGGTCTTTAAGGACCGGTATATCTCTGTTTGCTGGAGTCTAGGCTGAAGGAGAGCGGGTACACGCCGCCGGAAGAAGAGGGAATCGGCTTCTCGCCGCAGGTAGTTGGACATCGCCAAGCGCCCTTGTGGGGGCGCAGCGTGGGGGTATTCCCAGCACTGGCGACACTAAGCTAAGTTATTGAATTAAAACAATGAAATTGGCTGGGGAACCTGGATTCGAACCAAGATCGACGGAGTCAGAGTGTTTATCTCTCCTTTGATTTTACACGACTTTTCCAGATCATGTTGCATCCATGTTGCGGATCAACATCCCCGCTTTGCATAATCAGCCATTCTATGAGCCGAAACTTAGGGCGTCACCGCGAATAAAGCATTCTGTGCGGCAGCTAATTCAGCGCCCTCATCCGCGGCCGGAAACAAGTGCCCATACGTGTCGAACGTCACCTGAATCGAGCTGTGGCCCATCCTCGATTGCACCGCCTTCGGCGTGAGTTCGAGCCCGCCATCTGCCTTCCTGTTGATGCACCATGAAGCGTACCAATGACGAAGCGCGTGGAAGCCGGTATATTTCGGCTTGAAGATCCTGTTGCCTCCCTCGTCGACCTTGCCAGCGTCGATCGACACGCCGGCCGCGATCTCGGTTTCCCATAGGCCGCGGTGAAGCATGTTGTTGTGGAATTCGATGTTCCCTGCCTGATTGGGGAATGCCAGGCCCGCATCGCTTTTCGGGCAGGCGAGTTTCCATTCCTTCAGCGTATTGACCACCATCGGCGGCAGGGGAATCGTTCGCTGTCCTGCCTCGCTCTTTGGCATGCCGACAACACCATAGCGGTCGGCCCGCTGGCGAACATGAAGCACACCCTTCTTGAGATCAACATCCTCCCACCGCAGCCCGCGCGCCTCGCTGGACCTGATGCCTGTAAAGGTCATCGTGACGAGGAGAGGACGATACCTTCCCGTTGCAGCGTCAAGGATGGCCCGGATCTCGGTGTTGGTCGGGATGTCCACCCCAACCCGCAATTTCGCCTTGGCCCGCTTCTCTGAAGCCTTCGTGCCCGATCTGGCCTTGGCCAGCTCGTGGACTGCATTTCGCACTACAAGGCCCCTGCCTTGTGCGTCAGCGAGGATGCTGCCGAGACTGACCGTCACGCGCTTCACCATTGCGGCCGACCGGCCCTTCTCCCGCAAGTCATCCTGAAATGATCGAACCCAAGGGGCCGTCACCTTTGTTAACTTCAGAGAGCCGGCGAGGGGGACGATATGGAGATCAAGATGCTGCCGGCGCTGATCCATCGTCGTGCGCTCAAGGCCCGCCGCATCACCAGATTTCAGCCAGAGCTTGCCGGCCTCTTCGATCGTTATGGTCGCGCTGTCGGCGACGTGAATGCCATCCCTTACCTCCACAGAAGCGGTTGCGGCAAACTGGTCGGCCTCTTTCTTCTTCGCGAAGGTCTTCAGACGGCGGTTGCCGGCGGTATCGGTATAGTCGACCACCCAGGCTTGCTTCTTCTCACCCTTCGGTGTGGTCCATTCTCGTTTGCGAACTGACATTTCATTCCTCCCAAGGCTGCTTCGGTATCTCTTCCGATGCATCAGAGCTGTCATCGACATCGAGTGTCATGAGGCTTTGCGCCAGCACCTTCAGCACGTCTGACTTGTCCCCTTGCGAAAGGAAGGCCTCTCCAAGAGCTTTCGAAAGGATTACGAATGATTGGTGATCTCGCTGGACCTGTTGCAACAGTCTGTCCTGCTTATTGATCGTCTCGATCAACTCGGAGCGCTCCTTCGAATTCTGCTCATACATTTCCTCGAAGAACTCCAACCGGGCAACGGTATTTGCGTTGAGGTCGAAGCTATCTTCTAGCCGAGCCACGATCTCGGCATTCATGCTGCGGCCATTGCTATCTGCCGCCTCCTTAATGCGATCGCGCATTCCGTCTGGGAACCTGAGGACGAACTGGTCCTGCTTTGAACTCGGGAAGTCACCACGTGCCATTTCGTTTGCCTCTGCTACTCAATGATAGTGAGTAACTATAAAAATGACTTGACCGCAATCATAGTTACTCACTATGGTTAAGCCGTAGTGATTAACTATCAATGAAAGTGAGATAGGGAAATGACGCAAAAGACGGACTCGTTGGATCTCATTTGGGGGGTCGCCGAAATCGCAACGTTGATAGGCCGCACTGAGCGGCAGACCTACCATATGATCCAGAGCGGACATCTTCCGATAGTGAAGCAGGTAGGCGAACGCTATGTCGCCAGCCGCAGCAAACTCATCGCCTTTTTCATAGAGACTGCGGCGTGATGCGCAAAAGAAAGGCCCGGCAGAGGCGGCAACCTCTCCGAGCCACGGTCCAATCTTCCCCAGAAGGAATTTGAAATGAACGTGCAGACGAATACCACGGCTGCGGCCGAAGTGCCAGTGAGCATCCAGCTTCTTCGCGCAAGCGATGTTCTGGCAACGGCCAAAGACCTCAACGAGGCAATCCATATGGCTTGCGGCTACATCTCCGTCGATCAGGAGAAGTGCGCCATTCAGGCTGTATCCGACGCTCTCGGCAGCAAGCTTTCCGAGGTTCTGAATATGATCGAGGTAGCGCGGGAGGAGCTGGCATGAACCGCCGAACCTTCATCAAAGGGGCCGTCGTTGCGGCATCCACACCCGCCGCAGCATTCGCGCCTCCGGCAATAGCAGCACCCGTCCTGAGGACAGGTGACACGTCTGCCCCTGACGACGCAGAGCTGGTGGCACTCGGAGCAGAAATCGATCGGCTTCACGCTCGATACCTTGCGGAAAATGCCCGATGCCAAGCGGACCAGGCCAACTTTTTTGAAGCCGCGAAGAAGGCAGGTCTCCGCAGAGGCACGCCGGAGTGGTCAGAAAAGTACGTTGCCGTCTGCGGCGATGCGATCGATGCCGCAAGTGAGGCGGCCGAAGCGGTCGATGCTGTCGCCAACAAGATCCGCACAGCGCAGGCATCAACAGTCGCAGGGCTCTTGGTGAAGGCCAAGATACTCCCCTTCGATCTCTGCCTTCATCCTGATCACTCGCAGCCAATGATTGATTGGAATTGGGATGTCGAGTGCCTTCACCGGTTTATTCAGGAGATGGGACGCTTCGCAGGGAGGGTCGTGGCATGAACGACTTTTTCGCACCCGCCATTCCGGCCGAAAAGGTGTTTTCGAACAAGCTCCGCATTCGCATGGTCGATGGAGACGGAATGGCCCCGGATCTGCTCAGCAAGCGGGACTATGTCATGATCCTGCCCGTCGACCGCTACTGCTGCGAGGGCGTCTACCTCATCGACTGGGGCTTTGGTGCCGCGCTTTACCGGGCAGATGGCTCCGGCCGGCGTGAAACACCAATCCGCATGCGGCTCGACAATCCGCTGTACCAGCGCGGCGAAGATCAGGGATATCACTATTTCACGATCGCGCAGTTCAACGAGATGGTGCTTGGCTTCGTGGTGGCTAACGTCAAGGTCACGAATGAGCCCATGCTTCGCGAAGCTGTGGAGGGTCGCCTATGAACCTCCCGACCACTTTCAGCGTTGCAAACGCAAAGCTGCCTCAGAGCTACGAGGCGGCAAAGACCGCACTCGCAAACTGCGCCTCAATCGACGAGTGCGTCGACTGGGCGGATAAAGCTGAAGCGCTCGCAGCGTATGCCCGTCAGGCAGATGACGATGTCCTCGAAAAGCATGCCAAGCGTATTAGAGCGCGAGCGATCCGGCGGTGCGGCGAGCTCCTTAAGCAGTTTAGTCCGGGGCCCGGGACCCGTGTTGATCTCTCACCTCGGGTACCCGGTCACCCGAGGACAATCACCGAATTTGCCATGGACGCTAACTTATCTGGGGGGCAGCGAAAAGCGGCGCTGAGAGTGTCGGCGGTCCCGCCGGAGGATTTCGAGCGCGCCGTCGAAAGTGACGATCCACCGACAATCAAGCAACTCGCCGCGCAGGGCACGAAGAAGCGTACGGCTGCCGCGCCTGATCCACAACCTCATCTGCCGAAATCCCGGCCGATCGGCTTTTCCGCAGCCACAAACCTGATCGGCACTGTCGAAGACTTTGCAGAATTCTGCCGATCTCAAATCCCCGAAATCATCGCCGCGGCTGTCATGCCGCATGAAGTCAAAGACCTGCGCGAGCACGTTGCCACGATTGATACCTGGCTCGACCGCTTCGTCGTGAACCTGAAGGACTGACGCATGAGTTACGAGACAGCGTTGAACATCGAGATCGATAAGGAACTGGACCGACTTGGCGTCCTGAAGCAGGCATGGCGTCCGACCTTCGTAACTCAGGCGGTTTGCTCACTTCATATCGAAGGCCTCGCTGAAGGTGAGCACAAAGATTTCTGGCTGCATTGCGGCTACGAAAAGACGCGCGCCGCCGTTACCCGTCGTATCAACCGCCGCGCCGCCGACATCATCGAGGAGGCTGTAGACGCTCAGCCCCTGCTCCCTGGCTACGACCATCTGCATACGTACTATCTGGTGCGCCGGGATGGCGACGATATCGCCGTCCACGTCGACGATATGACCGATGATGAACTCGATCAGAAAATTGCCCGAATCCAGAAGATGGGCCGGACATGCTTCGCCCATGCCAAGGAGTTCCTGCGCTTCAAGAGAGAGCGTGCTGCCCTTCGCAAGGAAGCCGCCGCATGACCCTGATCCAAGAGCAAGATGGTCAGTTATCGCCTGAAAGCAGGGCGGCCATACTGGCAGAAGTTTTGCGCTTCATGGCGACAAAGATTGAGCCGGTGCCCTACGGTGCCGTCCTCGCCCACGTGATGCATCACTTCCAAGCCCCGGAGCAGATCGTTGCTATCCACGTGATGGGCGCGGCATTGGAGTTGCGCGCGGCAGGCTTCCTGACGTCGAACACATATCATTCGGCTCCGGAGCGACATGAGCAGTGGCTGATGGTGCAATCTGAAACGACGATCAGCCCGTCGCGGTCCTTGACCCGCTTCACTTACGGGAGGGTCGAATGAGCAAAGCCCCAAACTGGAAAGACACCTTCCGCGCCGGGATGTATGCCAGCATCAAGCTTCGTAGCCGCAAGATCCATCGTGATCTGCTCTCCTATCTAGTCCACTCGGCAAACCAAAAGGCGCGCTTCAGCTGGCCAAGCCAGCACGAACTGGCGAAGGTGTGCAATTGCTCCGCCAGGAACGTTCATGACCTGCTCGAATACCTCCACGAGATCGGCGCCATCTTTCCCGTTCGCTATGCGAATCTGCCGAAGAGCACGCAGGTCCTGATCAAGAACCTCACGCCCAACAAGGTCACGAGAAACGCTAATGCGTACTATGTCTGCGTTGACTGGGCAAAAGAGGTCTTGGCCGGTGACGAGGAGATATCCTTAGATTTCAGGGCATCTCGATCGCCAAGCATTGCAGCTGAAGATCGTCGTCGCGGCAGCATGAAGGCAAACGGAAATAGGCAGCGTTACCGGCCGCTTTCGGAGATTGAGATCGAAGAGACAAGCGTCGATCACGACGATTGGCAAATCCTCAACGCAATCCCTGCTGAGACCGGAAGTCCCACTTCACTATTAAATCAGGCTGAAACCGGAAGTGGGGCTACAGACATGACTACTGAATATAACCCAGAAGCTCGCGCAGAGATTTCTCTCGGGCAGGACGCTCCTTTCGGAATTCCCCTCTCAAAAGCAGAACCCGCTGAAACCTCGCAATCTCCATTGCAGGTTCAACCCGCGCAAACGTTTCGGCCTGGTTACGGCGGTGGCGAAGCCAACGCATCCGATCCAAGGCCGGAGGCTTTGGCCGGCCCGGAGGGCACAGAATATGACGCCGCGGGCGCGCGCGCGATCGACAGGAGAGCATCATGACAAAATGCCAGATGATCCCGTTCCCGCTGAAGGCTCGCGTCGGCAAGGTCCGGCGTGTGGCGGAGGTTCTTCGAAACACCAGCAACAAGGCGAGCCGTGAATCCTATTGGTGGCGGACCGTGACGCAGCTGCGGGAGAAGCTCGAGGAAATCGGCCTGACGGATGAGCAGATCCGCAACCAGGTCGGTGAATTCCGCTCGGCTGTGCATGCCGAGTGCTTGAGCCTTGACGTCATTGAAAAGAAAACGGGCGAAGCCCCGGAAGGTGCAGCATGACAACCCTTGTCGATATGAAAGAGGGCCAGTGGGTGCTGGCTCTTCACATGCCATTCGGGCCCTACGTCCGCACAATGACCGAAGTCCTCGAAGGCTTTGCGTTCAAGCACTGGATGGACAGCTTCACCAAGGAGGAGATCTTCTTCGTCGCTGAGGTCCAGAAGGTGATGCCGAAGACCTTCGTGCCCGTCGAGCCCCAGAAATATGAGGGCGATAGGATCTCGCGCTGCCAGGTGATTGCAGCCTGCCGATCAAAAGAGGCCGCCACTGCTTTGCGGGACAAACTCTTCGCGATCGGCGTCGAGACCGGCGAGGCGATCGAGAAGGAGATGTACCGGCGCATCGAGAAATTCGCGGCCAAGAAGCGCGCCGCGGCCGAGCGCAAAATTCACCGGCTGGTGCCTCATCATTTTAGGAGCGCTTCATGATCATCCTCGACATCATCAAACTCGCCTGGAAACTTCGCCGCCTTCGCAAGGAGCTACGCCATTGAGTTATCAAAAGAAGTTCTTCCGCAAGCCGGTGAAGAAGCATGCGCCATTCGACGTCAGCCAGGTCGCGACCGGCGTCCACATCTTCTGCGATGGCGCATGCGAGCCGAACCCGGGCGCCGGCGGTTGGGGCTATGCGGTTTACCGCGATGGATTGGAGATCGGGCACGGCTGCGGCGGGCTCGCTGACACTACGAACAACGTCATGGAACTCACCGGCATGCTGAAAGCGATCGAGTGGGTGAAGCACGCTTTCATGAAGGATAAGCCCGTCACGATATGGTGCGATTCCATGTACGTCGTGAACGGCTGCAACGACTGGCGCCACAAGTGGAAGCGCAACGGGTGGAGCCGCAAGGGGCCGAATGCGTCGAAGCCCGAGACAGGCGAGATCAAGAACCTCGAACTGTGGAAGGAGATCGACGCAGCTCTCAACACCTGCACCGCTCTGACTATTTCATGGGTGAAGGGCCACAACGGCACCGTCGGGAATGAGCGTGCTGACGAGCTTTCGCTGATGGGCCGCCAGCAGGCCATGGAAGCGGCCGGCATCGAACAGCCCAAAGCCGTCGTCGACTACCTCACGGCCGAATACAAGCGCGTCATGGCGGGGTGAGCGTTGAGCCGATCATCCGTCAACATCCACAAGGTAGCGCGCGAGTGCGGGGTCATTCTCAGAGACTGGCAGCACCACAGCCCGACGAGCCGAAAGTCTCGAGAGTGCTATTGCAAGCCGACGCTTCGAGAGATCGGAGCTCGGCATGGTGAAGAACATCTCCGCCTGGTGCTCATGCTCATCACGGGCAACGCGCGTAACGCCAGCGAGCTATATGCCGACGTCCTCAAGGCAGTGTCGCGTCTGCTCACGGCGAATCCGGATCTGGTCAAGCGGGCGTCGCTGGTGTCGGACTTCAACGCGATCGACTTCGGCGCCCTTCGTCGCGGCGCCCGGTCCATGAAATACGGAATGCCCATGAGCGATGAAATCCTTGTGGCACTCCGGCAGCAATTCGGCCTCTGGCCATACCGAGGAGACGAAGCAGCATGACGATGGCGTTTGCGGAATGGACATACGAGCAAGTGCGGGCGCAGATCATCGAGGCCGCTTATACCCTGCGCGCCTCACCGGGCGACCTGGGGCCGCGTTTGGCATCCGGCGCGATGTCAGACGTGGTGCGCGACATGATGGAAGCCTATGGCTATCAGGAAGCCAAAGCACCCCGCATCCCATCGGCCGGCGCCATCAGCCGTATGTACGAAGTTTGGGACTGGGTGAACGCCTATTTGAACGAGGAACAGCGCAAGCGGATCTACGAATATTCGTTCATCAAGACGCGCAAAGGCATCTACCTCGAGCGCTATTTGCGGAAAATCGACATTTCTCGAAGAACTTTCGAGCGGCGTGTACAGGCTGATTGTCAACGGATCGCGGACGCGCTGAACCAGAAACGCCGCGTCCGGTTGACAGTGGCCTTTGACGACGTGACGCAAATCGCCGTAGAAGCCACGTCAATAACGGTAGCTTCGAAGAATTGCGCGACGGACTGGCGCGACGACGAAGTCACCGGCCGGAAAGAGCAGGTAAGGGCTAACGTCCTCGCCCAGGCTCGCTGGCGCAACGAACGCCGCCGGCAGCTCCTGGAGCGAGCCGAACGGTGAAGCCGCAATCGACCCTTCTCCATCAGGCGAATTCGAACACCGGTAATCCGGGCGCGGCAAAATTGGTGTGCGGGACGGCGCCACTCTCGACCGCTGCTGCTACATGCGCAAGGAAACAGGCGAGGCTAAAGCGACGTAGGCGAAAGGAGCTACACGTGAACGCTTGAGATTACTATGGCTCAGGCGTAGTATAGATTGAGCGGCTCAGTGTATCCCCTTTTGAGCGTGAATGCCGCCGTTAGCTTGTACTGTGTTGGAGCTGAGCCCCTCTTAATATTAGCTGGGAGGAAGGTCCTATGGTGAAGACAACCTCTTATGAATCCGGCACCGCGCTTCTCGATGCTCTTACGAGCGGCGAGCTTGATACCGCGCAGAGCTATGTCGGAATGATCAAGACATCTGACAAGGAGGGGCATATTGCATTCGCTCCTGCATCTTGCGAGCAGTGGATCGACATGCCTGCCGATTTGATCGGTGACGTCGAGGTCATTCGCCATGTGCCTTGTAAGGATCACACGCACCCGCTTGTTAGACTAAGTCTTGAAGGGAATGACGCAAACCCTCTCGTAGGCGTGATCCGCCAGATGCTCTCGGCCACATCACCGGGTGGAATGGTACCTCAGATAAGAGGGAACCCCAATGGCAACAATATTCCTTGGCGCGAGGCGTCCCCGTTCCCAGGTTTGCCTTTCAACGCTCAAAATCAAGCGGCATTCAATCCCCTATCACAGGTAGGTAACCCGGGCTTTCCGGCCGGTTGGCAACCACAATTCGGAGCAATTTCTTCTCAACGCCCGCCATTCGCAAACGAGCGGTTAGCAACAAACCCAAGAACGGTTTCATTCATGGCGCCGGTTGGGCCGGGCGGACAGGGCGGATACGGAATTACCATCGAGTGTGATCTCGATTGTTGCGTCGCATGCTGTCGTGACTGCTTCCCGTGGATCGGGTGCGTTGATTATCCCTGCTGCAAACTGACGAACTGCAAGATCAAGTTCTAAGGCAACAGCGGCAGGTTCTGGCATCTGTCCCCGGCAACAAGACGCGGCCTCACTCGTGGGTGAAGAGCCCGCGCCGCCGCTCCGCGGTTAGCCGCCCTTCATTTACGACGCTAAGTGGGCAGGCCGGTAGAAAATTCATATCGCGAAATGCGATGGCGTCACCGCCTGGTAGAAATGATTTTGCGTCAAGAACCTGAATATGTAGCGTACGCCTGCGCCCAGATGGAAATTGCGGCGAATAAGGCGCCTCCGGCGTTCAGGAGTTTGCTAGCAACATCCATCCGTTGAATGTGGGGTGGCGGCCCGTCCCAGTACGAGCCTCCAGTCCAAAAGGAAAGCAGTGCCGAGATCAGCCACATCCCAGCTGAAATAAAACCTGCCCCGACACTCAAGACAAACAGCGTCATTTATCCCCCCAGGGTAAACCCGTGCCCGATGGTGGTTCAATCAGCCAAGAATGGCTTTCCTTGGCCGGTGAAATGACTGAAGCCGGTCAGGAACTCCTGAGTCCAGTTGATCAATTCCAATTGCTCTGTGACATCGCCGTCAGTGTTGTCTCGCAGCTCGTAGTAAGCATCGCTAAGCTTCTTGAGAAACCGCTCCTGGAAGCTCGGATCGGTCTGGTTCAGGGTCTGCACGAGGCAGGTGGTCAGGATAGACACTCCGACCTTTGCTCTGTGCAAGTCGGATCGCTTGTCTTCTGTCATGGGTGATCCCTTGCTGGTTGAGATGGGAAAATACGGAATGGATGCCCCGAGGTGGAAGCCCGGGGCTACTCTGTCATTCTTTGATGAGGGCGCCCCAATCATCATCAGTCTGCTCGATGACAATGTTGATGCCGCAACTGTCTTTGCCGAGATAACGGAAAAGGCGAGACTTGACCTTGCCGGCATAACGCGGCGCATCAGGGTCTCCCAAGGGTTCAATGTCAACGTAGTCCCCGACGTTAGGGAGCATGCCGGAGTTTGTAGTCTCGAAATCGGCGGTGCTTGGATGGTCGATCGGGCGCCCGTGGTTGGTGCCCATCTCCTGAAATGTCACGAAATATTTCAAACTAATGCTCCAAGGTTAGATCATGCCACTCCTGAAAAACGCCCGGCATGAGAAATTCGCCCAGGCGATCGCCAAGGGCATGACGGCAACGGACGCATATTCCGAGGCCGGTTACAAGGGTGACAGGACCGCCGCCTCTAGGTTGTCAACAAATGTCAACATCAGCCGCCGTGTTGATGCAGATCACTGGCGCAGCAGCAGGCGGGCTGGATCACTTCAATAAGGGATAACACCATGGCAACGATGGTCGACCTCGCGCGCACCGCGGCCGAGAAGAAAGAAGAGCTTGACCGTTGGGAGAAGGGGCCGACCGAATCCGATCGCCCGGACTACCCTACGGCCTGACGCTCTTCCTCGATTACACAACCCTCAAGAAGATGGGTCTGACCGATCGCGACTTCGACAGCGGACAGCCGGTCACCATCATTGCCCACGCGATGATCACCGAAGACCGGATCGAAATCGTCAACGGCGAAAAGCGGCACTCGATCTCGCTGCAGGTGCAGAAGATGGCCCTTGAGCAGGAAACGAAGGATATCGCGGATAAGTTCTACGCCGAGAAGGCTTCCGCCTGATGCGGCCGCCGTTGGTCTGGACCGCGATTGCGGTGTGGGGGGTGACACATGGCAAGACCGCCCTCCTATAAGCCTGAGTATGCTGAGCAGGCACGAGCGCTGTGCGAGCAGGGGCTCACGGACAAAGAACTAGCCGCGTTCTTTGGTGTGTCAGATCGAACGATCCAGCGATGGAAGCTCGATTACTCCGAATTCTGTCAGTCCTTAAAGGTCGGCAAGGCCATTTCAGATGAAGCGGTCGAGCGCAGTCTGTTCCAACGAGCGATCGGCTACTCGCACCCCGACGTCGATATCAAGGTTATCGAAGGCAAGGTCGTGAAGACCGAAATCGTCAAGCATTACCCGCCGGACACGACGGCCGCCATCTTCTGGCTGAAGAACCGCAAGCCGAAGGACTGGCGCGACAAGCAGGAAGTCGAGCTGCAGGTTAACGGCTCGCTGGCTGACCGTCTGGCTCGGGCAAAAGCAAGAGTAACCGGGGACAAATGACCGCCGTCGAGAAGCCGCGCGATCCGGATGATGATATCGCCGAAGCGGCCATGCTCTTCCAGGATAACCCGCAAGGCTGGTCGCTCTTCGCGTGGGACTGGGGCAACGGCGATCTGAAGGATATGGACGGGCCTCGCGCCTGGCAGGCGGATATCAACGAGGAAATCCGGCAGCACCTGACCAGCGAGAACCGATACGTTCCGCTCCAGATCGCCATTGCCTCTGGTCACGGTATCGGCAAGTCGGCCGAAATGGGCATGATTGCCAACTGGGCGATGTCCTGCTTCGCCGACTGCCGCATCGTTGTCACGGCCAACACTGAGACGCAGCTTCGAACCAAGACGTCGCCAGAAATCGGGAAGTGGTTCCGCTCCTCTATCACGGCGCACTGGTTCGATGTCCAGTCGATGTCGATCAGGGTGAGAGACGCGGAGCACGGTGACCGCTGGCGCCTCGATTTCGTGCCCTGGTCGGCACACAACACCGAAGCGTTCGCCGGCCTGCACAACAAGGACAAGATCATCGTCCTGATGTTCGACGAGGCCTCGAAGATTGCTGACAGCGTCTGGGAAGTCGCTGAAGGCGCAATGACTGACGAGAACACGATCATCATCTGGCTCGTGTTCGGCAACCCCACACAGAACGTGGGCCGGTTCCGCGAATGCTTCCGCAAGTTCAAGAAGCGCTGGATCCGCCGGCAGATCGATAGCCGGACCGTTCCCGGTACCAACCTGGTCTACCTGAACCGTCTCGTCGAGGACCTTGGCGAAGACCATGACATCGTGAAAAAGCGAGTGCGCGGCATGTTTCCATCATCCTCGGCCAAGCAGTTCATCGGGACCGACGACGTCGACGCGGCGCAGAAGGTGCACCTCCGCAAGGAGCAGTACAGCTTCGCGCCGAAGATCATTGGCGTGGATCCAGCATGGACCGGTGACGACGAGCTCGTGATCTATTTCCGGCAGGGGCTGTACTCGAAGCTCCTCATGGTCATGCCAAAGAACGACAACGACATCGAGGTCGCCAACCACGTCGCGCGTTTCGAGGACGATCTGCAGGCTGATGCAGTCTTCATCGATATGGGCCATGGCACGGGCATCTATTCGGCCGGCATCTCGTTCGGCCGCAGCTGGCGCCTCGTCGAGTTCGCAGGCAAGAGCGTTGACCGCGGCTGCCTGAACAAGCGCGCCGAAATGTGGAAGGGTATGCGCGACTGGCTCAAGCAGGGCGGCGCGATCGATCCGAAGGACGACGTCCTCTACCAGGATCTGATCGGCCCTGAGCTGGTGCCGCGCGTCGACGGCAAGCTTCAGCTCGAAAGCAAGGAAGACATGAAGGTCCGCGGCATTCCCTCGCCGAACCGTGCCGACGCCCTTGCCCTGACCTTCGCCTATCCGGTCACCGCTAAGGAAGACGGCGGCCACAGCCACATTCGCGGCGACAGCAGCTACGGCGGCCAGTCGAACGAGGAGTACAATCCCTATGCTTGAGTTCAGCGACCTTTACCGGATCGAGCAATTGCGGACGATTGTCGCCAACGGGCGGCTCTTCAACGTCATGATGTTCGCGCTCATCATCATCGTGGCCACGCAAATCGACATAGCGGCTCTCTGGCTCGCGTTCCTGCCGATCCTGTCGGTTGGCGCTGCCTATCTCGCCGACGGCATTGGCGCGCGCTTTCAGCGTCTTTTCTCCTTCACCAGCATCGCCTTCGCGGTCGCTGCCTTCCTCGTCATCTTCTACATTCTCTGAGGTAAGCCCATGTGCCTATTCGGTAGCACCCCCAAGGCCGAGACGCCTGCTCTCCCGGTCGAGTACGCCGCACAGCGCGCACCGGCCACCCAAGCAGCCAAAGAAGCCGGCAACAACACGCGCGACAAGCTCCGCGCTGCCACTCCTACCATGCTGACCGGCGCAAACGGCGTTGGTGAAGTGGACGCTTCCGGCAAGAAGGTGCTGCTCGGTGCCTGAAGAAAACGTCGTCAAGGCGGATAACACCCTTCGCGGGCGGCACGAGCGGCGTCTTGCTGCGCTGAAGACGGCTCGTAACGAGTACGAGGCTCAGTGGCAGGAGCTGAACGACAATATTGCCCCCGGCCGCTATCGCTCTGGTGATGCGCAAGCCACCAAGGGCAAGAAGCTGAACGGCAAGATCGTCGATAACTCTCCGCTCCTGGCGCACCGTATCGCTCGATCCGGCATGCAGGCTGGCCTGACATCGCCAACGCGGCCATGGATGCGCTACAGCACCTTCGATGACGATCTGAAGGAGTTTGGCCCGGTCAAGGACTATCTCTATCAGTCCACCCGAAAGGCCCGCGACAAGCTGTCGGTCTCGAACATCTACAATTGCCTGCATAGCGGATACGGCGACGAGCTGCTGTTCGGTCAGTTCTGTCTGATCCTAACCAAGGACAAGGGACGCCTGCACGGCATCATGCCGGTTGCCGGTCAATACTGGCTTGCTGCCAGCGGTCAGCAGCGTGTCGATACCTGCTACCGCCGGATATGGATGACGGTCGAGCAGGTCGTGGGCCGGTTCGTTGCGAAGCCCAATCGCGAAATGGACTGGTCTCAGGTCTCCACCACGGTCAAGAACTGCTGGGACAAGGGCAGTTATGACGACTGGGTTGAGGTGTTCAACGCTATAGAACCCCGCCACGACCGCGATCTGCGCAGCCCGACCAAGGCCAACAAGCCCTTCCTGTCCAATTACTGGGAAGCGGCAGGGCCAAAGGACAAAGTGCTTGAGATCAGCGGCTTTGACCGCAATCCTATCATTGCGCCGCGGTGGGATATCGTCGGCGAGGATGTCTACGCCGCCTATTGCCCCGGCATGGACGCGTTGCCCGACGTCAAAATGCTCCAGAAGGAACAGATCTGGAAGGGGCAGGGCATCGAGCACCAGGTCAAACCGTCCGTGGTTGCCCCGACCTCGCTGCGTAACAGCCGCAATTCGACGCTGCCTGGATCGATCACCTATGTCGACGAGGTCAACCAGAACGCCGCCTATCGTCGCGCCTTTGATGTGAAGATCCAGCTTAACGAGCTTACCGCCGACATTCAGGACTGCAATCGCCGCATTGATCGCTCGTTCTACGCCGATCTCTTCATGGCGATCAGCAACATGCAGGGAATTCAGCCGAAGAACGTCTTCGAGCTCACGCAGCGCAAGGAAGAGCAGCTTCAGCAGCTCGGTCCGACAGTCGAGCGCCAGCATCACGAGCTTATCGCTCCGCTGGCTGACTGGGTTTATTACGCCCTTGACGATGACGATGAACTGCCGCCTCCGCCGCCGGAACTGGAAGGCAAGGATCTGAAGGTCGATAACATCTCGACGCTGGCTCAAGCGCAGCTTGCCGTCTCGACGGGTTCGATCGAGCGCTTCCTCAGCTTCGTCGGCAATATCAGCGGCGGCAGTCCGGAATCGGCGGACAAGGTCGATTTTGACCAGGCGATCGATGAATACGGCGATGCAGTCGGTGTTGTGCCGACCATCATCCGCTCGGACGATGAAGTCGCTAAGCTGCGGGCCCAGAGGGCGCAACAGGCTCGTGCCGCTGCCGGTGCTGAAATGGCTGCGAAGGTCGCTCCTGCCGTTAAGCAGGGCGCTGAGGCGGCCCAACTGCTCGCGGGCACCGACGACAATGGCGGACCTGTCGATCTCCTTAGTCGCCTCGGGGTAGCCGGATGACAAAAACCAGAGCGCAGCAAGAGCTCGAGCTGGCAACCCAGTTCGTGCTGTCGGAGCCGCGTGCCCGCGAATTCATCTGGTGGATACTGGAGCAGTGCGCGATCTACAGCGCCCCTCCCGTCGTCAATGGCGAAACCGGCATTCACATCGGCCGCCGTGTGATCGGCGTCTCGGTCATCAACCAACTCACATCAGTCGAACCCGGTGCCTACGCCCAGTTGATGGTCGAGGCCCACAACCGCGCTGAGAAGCGCAAGAGGGAAGCAGAGAATGCGAAACCTGCTGAGGAATAGCATCGCTTTCGCCCCAGAAGGCGCCGAGGGCGTTGGCGGCAGCGAAACCGGTAGCGAAGGCGCGGAAAGCAGCGCGGCCGCTTCTGAGACGATCCTGTCGGGCAATGTCGACGATGATGCCGGCAAGGGCGGCGAAGGCAATGGCGATGTTAAGGCCGGCGAAGAAGCGCCTGCCTGGCAGGAATACGTCAACGACCCGAAGCTGTCCGACGCGGACAACGCGAAGGCCAAGGCGGAGCACGACAAGACCAAGCCTGCCGAAGGTGATGGCAAGGAGAAGAAGGACGGCAAGAGCGAGGAAGTCGATCCCGCCGACCTCGTGCCGGAAGACGGCAAATACGACATCCAGCTCGAAGGCGACATCAAGCTCGACGAAGCCCTCCTGGAAAAGGCGAGCCCGGTCATGAAGGACATCGGCTTGACGAACCGTCAGGCGTCGAAGCTCGCCGGCGTCCTCGCTGAACAGCGTAAGCAGGAATACGACGCTCTCAACGAGCGGCACACCAAGATTATCAAGGACTGGCAGACGGAAATCAAAACCGACAAGGACTTCGGCGGCGATAACCTCAAGACCAGCGTGAAAACAGCAGATCGAGTGATCGCGACATTCGGAGACGATGCTTTCCGCCGCGACCTCGTCGAACTCGGGATCGGCAACCATCCCGGCCTCTTCCGGCTACTGGCCCGTGTCGGCAACGCTCTCAGTGATGACAAGCCTGTCACGTCGGAAACACCCGCCGCATCCGTGAAATCGCCTGAAGAGGCGATGTACGGCGCGACAACTCCAACGACACGAGGTTAAACCATGGCCACTGTTGGCAACATGTATCCGACGCTCTCGGACCTGAAGAAGCAGGAATGGGGCGACGACATCGCGACGATCATCGACATGCTCGTCCAGTTCAATTCCATGTACGAGGATGCGCCGATCCTCGAATGCAACATGGGCACCAGCCACCTGACGACGGTCCGCACGGGCCTTCCGACCCCGACCTGGCGCAAGCTCTACAAGGGCGTTCTGCCCACGAAAGGCACGACGGCCCAGGTCAAGGATGCTACCGGCATGCTTGAAGACTGGTCGGAAGTCGACGCCAAGCTCGTCGAGATTTCGAAGAACCCGGCGAAGTTCCGCCTCAATGAGGCAAAGGCTCATATCGCTGGCATGGCAAACATGCTCGGCACTACCGTCTATTACGGCGATACGGACGTGAACCCGGAGCGATTTACCGGCCTGCATGCCCGCTTCAATTCGAAGTCGGCTGCTAACGGCAAGCAGATCATCGATGCCGGCGGTACCGGCTCCGATAACACCAGCATCTGGTTCATCACCTGGGGCGAAGACTCGGTTCACCTTCTCTATCCGGAAGGCACGAAGGCCGGTCTGCAGCGCGACGACAAGGGCAAGACCACCAAGGAGCTTCCGGACGGATCGCTCTACGACGTCTACCGCGAGAAGTTCTCACAGGACATCGGTCTATCGGTTCGTGATTGGCGCGGTGTTGCGCGCGTCGCGAACATCGACGTTTCGGATCTTCGAGCCGATGCCGCGACGGGAGCCGATATCATCAACCTCATGATCGACGGCTACTACGCGCTGCAGAACCCCAACCAGCCGAACGGCAAGACGGTCATATACGCGTCGAAGACCATCCAGACGTTTCTGCACAAGCAGGCAATGAACAAGAAGAACGTCAACCTGACGCTCGATCAGTCTCAGGGCAAGCCGCAGGTCGCGTTCCTCGGTCTGCCGATCCGCCGAGATGACAACATCCTCGAAACCGAAGGCCAGATCGTCTAACCGGCGGTCGCGAAGAAAGGTACACCACCATGATCTTCGATGCTCAGAACATCTTCTCGGATGCCCAGGCTATCACTGCCTCTGCAGCCTCCGATAACATCATCGACTTCGGCGCTTCCGGTAAGCCGGTAGGCGCCGCGGCCGCCATCCGAAAGGACCTCGGTCGAGGCATGCGGGTCAACCTCCGCATCCAGATGGTCGAGGCCGCGCTCGCTGCTGGCGCTGCAACTCTGACGGTCGACCTTCAGACGGACGATAACCCTTCGTTCTCATCGGCGAAGACCGTCTGGACGTCGGGGGCTATCCCGAAGGCCACGCTGCTCGCGGGCTACGTCTTCCCGATGGACTCGTTTCCGCGAGGCACTGACGAGCGCTATGCCCGTCTGAACTACACGGTGGCAACGGGTCCGCTCACTGCCGGCAAGATCACGGCCGGCGTCGTCGCAGCAGGGGAGGACAACAACTATGACTAAGACTGTCATGGCAACCCGGCCGGGTACGTACGGCCACTATCGTGAGGAAGGCGACGTCTTTCAGATCGAAAGCGCCAAGCACTTCTCGAAGAACTGGATGGTCGAGGTTTCGGCCGCCCAGGCGAAGAAGCTTCAGGCTCTGGCGGCCGAGGATAATGAGGCAGCGAAGCATGTCGTTGATACCTCTGTCGTAGACAATGCGGAGCTCGAAGCTCTTCGCGCCGAGCTGGCCGAGAAGAACGCCGAAATCGATCGCCTCAAGCGACCGAAGACGGTGAAGGCCAAGGCAGAAAGCACCGAAGGCGGGACTGGTAGCGATGACCAGCCGAAGACGGCTGCCGAAGTTCTGCAGATGGCCAACGACCCGAACATCCAGTTCATGACGTTCAAGGCTGCTGCAACCAAGGTTCTCGGCGATGCAACGCCTTCGACCAAGGCTGAAATCGTCGCTGCCCTCGAAGACAAGGCTACCCAGCCTTAACCCTCGCGAGACATCGCCAAGCTATCGACCCGGCTGGAAACGGCCGGGTTTTTCATTGCCCCGGAGATAGCCCATGACGTCAGTCGTCAGCCTCTGCAACATAGCGCTTGGTCACGTCGGCAAGCCGACCATCTCGGATCTGTCTGAGGCGTCGGAAGAAGCCAGCCAGTGCAATCTGCATTACGCCCTGACGCGCGATACCATGCTACAAGCTTATCCGTGGCGCTTTGCCAAGAAGACGCTCGTCCTCGCCCAAGTCGCAAACGTCTGGGAAGAGCGGTGGGGCTATGCCTATACCCGTCCGTCCGACTGCCTGAAGGTCCGGCGCATCGTTCCGGAGATCGATCGCGGGGAAGAGACAGACCCCATCCCGTACAGCGTCGGCGAGGGGCTGATCTTCTGCGATTCATCCCCCGCCAAGCTCGAATACACGAAGCGATTTGAAGATCCTGCGAAGTTTCCGCCCCTGTTTCAGGAGGCGCTGACGTGGGCGCTCGCTTCGAAACTCTGCATGCCCCTCACGAAAGACCAGTCGCTCCGCAAGGACTGCTACCAGCTCTCGGGGCAAAGCCTCGGCGCTGCTCAGATGGCGGACGCGAATGAAGAGATGTCCA